>JAIOSM010000199.1 GCA_021107575.1 Desulfobacteraceae bacterium
AAATAGTCGGCATCTCCATGAGGAACATTGATAATGTAAACTATCTTAATGAAGAAAAATATACTGATGTTGTAAAATCAATTGTCACTCATATAAAGTCTATAAGCAAAGCAATTGTGGTCCTTGGAGGGACTGCATTTTCTATTCTGCCTGAAAAACTCCTTGAAGAAATCGGTGCTGACTATGGTGTTGTTGGTGAAGGTGAAGAATTAATGGTTGACCTTGTTAATAAATTACAAAATAATGAAAAACCATTAAATAAAATTTCCAAAGCTGAATCACAGCTTACCGGCACTCAAATACCCAGAGCTTATTATGATAAAGAGATAATGAATTATTATCTTCAAAATGGTTCAATTGCTAACATTCAAACTAAACGTGGCTGCATTCACAGATGTACTTATTGTTCTTATCCTTATCTTGAAGGGAATAGCTTCAGAGCACGTGATACTAAAGAGGTAATCGAGGATATTGAATTTCTCACAAAAGAGTGTAACGCTAAAATGTTATTTTTTACCGACTCAGTTTTTAATGACAAACATGGTCTTTACATTGAGCTCCTTGAGGAAATGGTAAAAAAGCAGATTTCTATCCCCTGGACCGCCTTTATTAAACCAGAAAAATTTCCGGAATCAATAATTAATCTTATGATTAAAACCGGTGTAAGCGGAGTGGAACTTGGCTCTGACGGTGCTTCAGATGAGGCTCTTATTGGATTAGGCAAATCTTTCAGATTCAAGGATATTATAGAATGCAATGCGTGCTTTACTGATCATAATATTCCTACTGCAAACTTTTTTATGATTGGAGGACCGCGGGAAACCGAAGCAACAGTACAAACCGGAATAAACAATATAATTAAATTAAAAAATACTGTCTCTTTTATATTCCAGGGAATAAGAATTCTGCCTAATACAAAATTATATAAAATTGCAATCAATCGTGGAATTATTAAAAAAGAAGATGATTTACTGGAGCCTGTTTATTATATTGAACCTGGGCTTGACAAAAAGAAGCTTGAAATAACTTTAAAAGAGCAGTTTAAACCATACCGACATTGTGTCTTCCCTCCTGATGCCCTTGAAAACAGTGTTAAATTTTTGCAGAAGTTAGGACATACCGGTCTAATGTGGGATCTTCTTATATCAGGCAGGAATAGAAAGAAAAAATAAAAACAGATATGAATAAAGATAGAATATGGTGTGTAATACCAGTTTATAATAATTCAGGTACCGTTAAAAACATAGTTGAACAATGTTCTAATTATATAAATAATATTCTTGTTATTGATGATGGCAGCAATGATACTGATATTATTGAGCTCTTAAAGGACACTAATGCCTCGATTATACAACATGAAAAGAACAAGGGTAAAGGTTCTGCCATATTAACTGCTTTAGACTTTATTAAAAAAACAGATGCCCTTGCCATGATAACAATAGATGCTGATGGTCAGCATCTTCCATCTGACATACCAAAATTCATAGATGCAATCAATAATGACCCTGATTCATTACATATAGGCATTCGTGATTTTAACCAAAAATCCATCCCGGGCTCAAGTCGTTTTGGCAGAAAATTTTCAAATATGTGGTTTAAGATCGAAACAGGTAAAGATTGTAAAGACACCCAAAGCGGTTTCAGGGCATATCCTGTTAAACTAATATCTCAATTAAAGCTTTATGGTTCGTTTTTTGATTTTGAAATCGAAATTATAACACGGGCTTCATGGGCTCAAATACCACTTAAGGAAATCAATATTTCAGTTATTTATGACTCTCCTGAAAAAAGAATTTCACATTTCAATAAAATTAAAGATAATATTAGAATCTCCTTAATGCATACACGGCTTGTAGGCAGGCGCCTTTTACCAGTTCCCCATAAAAAATTGATAGATAAAGATATTAATCGCCCTGATTTGTCCCTTGTTCTGCATCCAATTAAATTTTTTAAAATACTGCTTAAAGAGAATGCTACTCCAATGGGATTAGCTTTATCTGCTTCAGTTGGTACTATCTTTGCTGTACTCCCGCTTATTGGTCTTCATTCGATAGTCATAATATATGTTACTGCAAGATTGCACTTGAATAAAATCATGGCTTTAAGTATTCAGATAATTTATTCTCCTCCTTTTGTTCCCTTTGTTTGTATTGAAACTGGCCATTATATTCTCAATGGTTGTTTTATCACAGAATTCAATTTTTCTGATCTTATGGCGAACTGGCAAATTTATTTTCTTGACTGGCTTGTTGGATCTCTAGTATTAGTTCCAATTTATACAATAGTTGCATTTTTTGCTGTTTATCTTACAGCAATTAAAATTCAACAAAAAATATCAGATAATGAATATGTCTCAAACACTTGAAACAACCCTTAGGGGAAACAGTATCGGATTCTGGTTTTTTAAGACATTTTTACGTTTTGGAGGTCTTTATGCTGCATATATGCTTCTATTGGGAGTTAGCCTACACTACTGGCTATTTGACAAAAAAACCGTGAAAAGCTCATCTGCATATTTAAAAAGACGTTTTCCTTTAGATTCTAAAATAAAAATACGTTTAAAAGTCTATAAATTAATATACAGCCAGGGGAAACAATTACTAGATCGTATTGCCCAAACATCAGGATCAATTAAATTTGATATTGATTTTATTGGAAGAGATATACTCAATGAAATTTTAACCTCTAAAAAAGGTTTTATCCTTTTAACCGCCCATGCCGGTAACTGGCAACTTGCAATGACAGAACTTAACATGTTAGAAAAGAAAATTTTCCTTGTTATCCTTAAAGAAAATAATATAGCTGTACAAAAAGCATTAAAAATAAATAATGATAACAGCATGTTTGAAATTTTATCTCCTGAGGGACATCTTGGCGGGATTGTTCCTGTAGTAAAAGAGCTTAATAACGGCAATGCTGTTTCCTATATGGGAGACAGACCTTACGGGTTTGAATCTTTAAAAGTTGATTTTATGAATGACAAAGCCTCTTTCCCATATGGTGCTTTTGCAATTGCTGCTGCAACAAAAGTTCCGATTGTTACCGTTTTAGCATCAAAAACCGGCTTTAAAACTTATAGAGTAGACTTTACAAACATCATCAAACCAGAGTATAAGGGTCGTAAAAATAAAAAAAACCAATTATCTGAATGGGTGCAGGAATATGCTGATATACTTAATAATTTTTTTGAAGAATATCCATACCAGTGCTTTCTTTTTCATGATGTCTGGGAGAACAAATAAAATTAAAAGGAGAATATATGCCTGAGAAGCAAACTTTAGAGGAAATCCGTGAACGATTAAAAGAAGAACTAATAGAAAATCTCTCTTTAGAAGATATTGAACCAAAAGATATTACAAATGATGAAATCATCTTTGATGAAAATGGACTGGGGCTCGATTCTCTTGATGCTGTTGAAATAGTTGTTTTTCTTCAACGTATCTGGGGAATAGAAATTAAGGACATGGAACAAAGCAGAGAAATCTTAGTATCCATCGACACTATGGCAAATTATATTTTAGAAAACGCTTAATATTTTAAACCATCTACAATGAATAATGACAAAATATTCATAACAGGTGTTGGTATTATTTCTGCTCTGGGTAATTCTTTTGCTGAAACATATAAGTCCTTACTAACAAATCAAATTAACCCGGACAAAATTAATTTTTTTGATTGTAATATTAATAAACCTTTTTTTAAAACCAATCTTACTGACACTCAATCAAGTTCGCAAATGCGTACAAAGGAACTTGCTGATATAGCTTTTTTTCAAGCAATTGACCAGGCAAAAATTTCAACTTATAGTAAGCCTGACACTATACATAGGAAATTAAAAATTGGTATATGTTGCGGGACTACTGTTGCAAGCCAGCTTAATAATATTGAATTTTATAAACAATTCCGAGAAGGGGCTATAAAATCATATGACCCTGTGAAACAATATCTGGCAGGCAATATCTCAGAATCACTTGTCCATGAACATAATTTTTCCGGTCCTGGTTTGAATGTAGTTAATGCCTGTTCTTCTGGTTCTGATGCAATTGGAATTGGAATGTCCTGGATTAAAAAAGGTATTTGCGATGTTGTAATTGCCGGTGGAGCAGACGAGTTGAATATAGTTCCCATTGCTGGATTTAATTCTCTCGGCATACTCAGTGATTCTTTATGTAAACCTTTTGATAAAGACAGAGATGGATTAAATCTTGGAGAAGGCGCTGCTTTTCTTGTACTTGAAAAAAAATCTACTGCTAAAATTAGAAAAGCTGAAATTTTAGCTGAATGCTGCTCCTATTCTACAGCTGCAGATGCATATCATTTAACCACTCCAAGACCTGATGGCCTTGGTTTAAGTACTGCAATTGAAAAAGCTTTATTAAATGCTAATTTAAAAAAAGAAGATATTGATTTTATAAATGCCCATGGGACTGCAACTAAAAACAATGATGCAGTAGAAGGTCAATTATTTAAAAAAATGTTTAAAAGTAATACAAAAATATTTTCCACTAAAGGATACACAGGACATACTCTAGGTGCTGCAGGTGCTATTGATGCAGTTTTAACTGTGTTATCACTAAGAAAACAATGGATACCAAAAAATGCCGGGTTTACCAATGAAGACCCTGACATTGGATTCAGACCGGTGAGTCAACCGACTAATTATAATGCAAAGTATGCATTATCAACCTCGCTTGCTTTTGGAGGGCAAAATTCTGCTATTATTTTCAGGAGAGTTTAAATATGCAATTGCTTGGTAAAGGATTTGCAAATAAAAATGAAAAAGTAAAAAATATCCGTAGAGCAGACAACTTCGCAAAAATGGCTGTATCTGCTTCAACCAAAGCATGTGCTGATTTTGAATTCTCAAATAACAAAAACAGCGTGTCAATTATCCTTGCCACACAGTTTGGACCTCATGTAACAACTTTTAAATTTTTAGATAATCTTTTAGATTATTCAGAGATTGGAGTTTCACCCACAATTTTTTCCCATTCAGTTCATAATGCTGCTGCTTCTTATATAGCTTCTACTTTAGGAATTATCGGACAAACCCTCACAATTACTTCTTTTATCGATCCCTTAAAACAGGGATTAATTTTAGCTGAAGCCTGGTTAGAAACAGATCAGGCAAAAAAAATAATTTTATGCTATGTAGAGGAAGAATCCGGCCCATTTACCCAGGCTCATAAGCATTGTACATTCCCATCCTATTCATATGACAAATTCAGAACCGGTGCTGCAGCTATTTTATTGGAAAAGGGAAACAATATTGAAATCCCTGCAAAAATTCTTAACCCTTTTACTTATGTTGAGGAAATATAAATAATTTGGAAAACACGACTATTAAAAATATTAAAGAAAAACTTGTTTATCAGATAGCACTAACTCTTGGCCAGGAACCTGCAATGATTGACTCTGGTATGCTTATGCATGAACTTGGCATGGATTCTTTAGGACTTGTTGAATTATTTGTTTTTATTGAAAAAGAATTTAAGATTAACCTTATGGAATCAGGTATTTCACAAGAAGATATTATGAGAATTGATTCTTTGGCTGAAAGCATAAACAAAGTCAGTATGAAATAATGACAATTTTTAATACTTCCGACCGTTATTATTTAAACGGCATTGATTGGGTTATGGCTGCACTTAACAGACTCAATAAAAAAAAAACAGGAGTTGGTAATCATTCTCAACTTGTGCTTGTGTTAAAAGGATATCTTGATAAAAACAACTTAGTAAAAAGACTTTCAGCTATATTGTCAAAAAGTTCTTTCTTAAAAGGGAAGCCAAAACGAGCATGGAATCTTGCTCCATACTGGGAGAGTGAACAACAAAATTTTTCTCCTGAAGATATGAAATTTTTTAAACTTACATCAAAGGATAATAAAGAACTTGATCGCCTTATTCATTCTTTAGCAAAGAAGCCTTTTAAAAATGATAAAACGCTTCTTGCTTTTGATCTGATTCATTGGAATAAACTCAGCTACTTAATTATGAAATTTGATCATAAAATGTTTGATGCAAGAGGAGCAGAAAGCTTGCTCGACCATATTTTAAATAAAAACAGTTCTGGTAAGCAGTATAATCTGCCTGTGCAGGGAGCGCAACTTAATTTATGGAAAAGCAGGTTTTTATCAGGCCAGCGTATAAATAGATTTTTAAAATCAATCTATTCAAAAAAAATCAAAGTAGCATCATTTAAACAAAAAAATGATAAAGGCTTTCTAAAGTGTGACTCACATAGTTTTTTATACTCCACTCTTTCAGAGGATCAGGCCAGTATTGTTGATAGTAACACCATAAAAAAAGCGGGTTATCTCATGCATGGTATCTACATTTTAAGCTTTGTGGCTAAAGCTTTTGATTCCCTGTTTAAAACCCAAAAAGCTGTCGGTAATATACTTATTCCAATTAATGTGGATGTAAGGCAAACAAAATTCAGCAAAGACAAAATTTTTTTTAATAATGTTTCGTTCATGCTATTTAATATCAAACAAGGCTTGTCTATTCCAGACTACATTAAAAGTTTGAAAGCTCAATTTATTGATCAGGTAAAAACCAAAATCCCTTATCATTTTATAAATTCTTCTTTGCTAATGCGTATCTTACCAATAAAGATTCTTTCTGCATTCATGGATTATAGAATGAAAACAAACCCTTTATCATTTTCATTCTCTTATATTTCAGAACAGGCTTTTTTTTTAAAGACTGTTGAGAACCTGGAAGTTTTAAACCTTTTTCATATTCCTTTAGTTCCTGTTTCACCAGGTGTTGGAGTTTTTTTTACAAGGTTTAACAAAAAGTTAAACATGATAATATCTAGTTCTGATAACAAACTTGATTTACAAGATGGTAAATATTTGCAAGAAAAAATAATTTCAGGAATGCTTAATGGAGAAGTTTGATGTCATAATTATCGGAGCCGGTATTGCAGGTCTTGCCTCTGCATATACTTCCGTTAAAAACGGGTTGCGGTGCGCACTAGTTGAAAAAAATCATCATTCCGGAGGCATAGCTAAGGATTGTTTTCATACATATATTTGTGGACTTTTTAAAAATGATCGCACAAACTCTTTTCAGATTGCCAATAAAGGCATCTGCTCTGATGTTTTTAATTTTCTACACAATTGCTATGGTGATAAATGCCTTATAAGCTTTGGAAAAGTTGAAACTATTGCAT
Organism: Desulfobacteraceae bacterium; assembly: GCA_021107575.1. Classification (GTDB taxonomy): domain Bacteria; phylum Desulfobacterota; class Desulfobacteria; order Desulfobacterales; family Desulfobacteraceae; genus JAIOSM01. The sequence goes on from JAIOSM010000199.1 coordinate 7,183, forward strand.
TTAAACAAGAAGATTTATGGAACTTTTTTCTTAATAGATTAAATCAAAATGAAAAATTTTCTTTTTTCAAAAATACCGAGTGTGTTGAAATTTTACCAAATCAGAAAAAGGGGAAGAAAATTCAAACAATAAGATTATCAGCTCAGAAAAATGATTTCTATCTTAAAGCAGATGTTTTTATTGATGCAACTGGATGTGCCGGTCTTACCTGCAAAAATGAAGAGCCGGATAACTCTTCAAATAGCCCTCAGCTTGGAGGCTTTTGCATGCTGTTAGAAGGTGGGCTAAACAAGGAGTTGTCTCTGCTTGTACCGTACACTGCCCGTAAAATTATTCAAAAATATAATTTTGATGATTATCTTAAATATATAACAATCACTTACAATTTTTTAACAAAGCATCATATATTAAAATTTTCTGTTAAAAAACCTGATGATATTAAAAAATGTAAATTTATATATCAAAAATTGAATAAAAAAATTGACCAATTATCAAAGTTGAAATTTCTGAAATCCTCAGAACGAATTCATTTAAGGACATGCAATCAAACAATGATCAATGATGCATCCTTGAAAAATAAGGATAATCAAAACGATCTTTATTGCGTTAAAAGTTATTGGCCTGTAGAGAAATGGATTGAAAACAAAGGCCCTCAATATGAATACATCAAAAACAACAAACCTTTTTTAATCCCTGGTTCAGCTTTAAAAGATAATAAATTTGACAATCTTTTCCTTGCAGGAAAAAGTATAAAAGTTTCAGAACGTCTCCATGCATCGACCAGGGTGATGGGTGTTAGCATGGCAACAGGTGAACAGGCATTACTAAATGCTTTTAATTATTTAAAAGAAAATTAATATGAAAGCTCTATGCATATGAAAGTCCTATTAGTTAAACCATATACTGAACTTAAAGTTGCAAAAAGACTTCAGGAAGGGTTTTTACATCTAAAACCCCTTGAACTTGAAATAACTGCTGCCGGGATTGATCAAAAACACGAAACCCGTATTATTGATCTTAGTGTAAAAAAAAATCCCAGAAAATTGTTTTTTGAGATTTTGGAAGATTACATGCCCGATCTAATTGGTTTCTCTGCTTATAGTACAGCTGTTCATCTGGTAAAAGATCTTGCGAAAAAAACAAAACAAACCCTGCCCCAATCACATATTATTATCGGTGGAATCC
>JAIOSM010000158.1 GCA_021107575.1 Desulfobacteraceae bacterium
CTTAATTAAAATTTATCCAAGTGATTTGAACGCCTTAGTACTGGCGCCGCAAACAGGGCATTTCCAGTCTTCAGGCAGATCTTCAAATTTAGTTCCCTTTGCAATCTTCCCTTTTTTATCTCCTCTGTCAGGGCTATAAGTATAACCACAATTAACTGTTTGACATTGATACATATCCTTAGGTTCTACCATTTTAAACTCCTTTTTTGTTCATTTCCGAAAGTGTATCTTTTATAAAGATACAAAATTGTCTCAACACTACTTAGTTCTCACCTTTTATCTGAGGATCAGAAGGTTTTCCCGCACAATCGGGTGTATAACAGGAATTATCAACAAAAGCACAGTCACTCTTGCAAGATGGACATTTTTCTGGCGGGGTCTCAGTTTCAAGAGTATACCCGCATTTACTGCATAACCAGCTAGTCATAATAACTCTCCTTTCTTAAATATTGAACTTTTACTTGTCTTAAATGATAAACTGCTTATCTATGTTTATCTGCATTAATAATCTGCTAATCTAATTAACTATCAATAAGCATGCAATTGTTTCTGTTTTTATAGAGTTTTTTGTTCAATAATAAATATTCTATTTAAGGGAAGAGAATCTATCAAGTATATTTTATTTTTTGTACAGCAAAAAGAGAAATCGCACTAAAGCAAGCGCCTGCAATAAATGGTATTCTATAATCAACCATCCACAAGTATCCTCCTATAACAGGCAAAAGAACTGCTGCTATATGATTGATTGTAAAGCCCACAGCCATAGTGGAAGCTATATCTTTTGGGTCACCGATTTTTTGAAAATATGTTCTTATTGCTATGGCAAAATTATAGAATATGTGATCCAGAATATATATCACGGCAATAATAATCTTTGTTTCAATTACTGCATATGCTAAAAATATAAAAATAAGGCTGAAGTATTCAACAGACAGAACCCGTCGTTCTCCAAACTTAATAATACTTTTACCTATAAAAGGGCTTAAAAAATAATTAACAATATTATTGACTACAAATAGTGCAGTTATCTCCTGAACAGAGAAATCAAATTTTTCACCATTAAGAATATTGCAAACGCCATAAAAATTTGCCTTCTTGCACCAGACATAAATGTTAAAAAATAAAACAGACTGTATTTTTTTTTAAAAATCATTTTTTTACGCTGTGGAATAATTTTCTTATCAACTGGATTCATTGTCAGTGCCCATAGGGAAGCTGCAACAATCAATAAACCGAAAAGCAGATATACTTGCGTATACGATAAGACTGGTGTTAAAATAAATATCATTACCCCAACAATTACATTAGTTCCAGCAGCCAGGCTTCGTTGTTTTCCAAAAACCCATGGTGATATTTCTTTTCCGAAATATTGTAAAGTAAGAGATTGATTAGTGGTTTCATAATAATGAAACCCAAAGCTCATTATAAGGGTTGTAAATATCACACCCTGATAAAATGGAAAAAATCCGGTTAAAGCAACACCAAGTCCAAGTAGCAATATTGAGACGGCTGAAAGGAGATGCTCTTTTATTATTAGTAGAACAAAGATGACTAACAGGGCAAGGAAGCCTGGAATTTCTCTGACTGATTGAATTACCCCGATTTGATATCCTTGAAGGTTTACAATCTCAACAGAAAAGTTATTAAATAGTGTCCTCCATGTTTGAAGTCCAACAGTGGAGCATATGGTTAGAAGTATTAAATATCGGAACATGGGATTTTTTGAAAGATTTTTCATTTTTACTGTCTCTATGTTTTTGAAGGGGGAAGAGTTTTTATATATTCATAAATTTCGTCTCTGACCTTTCTGTAGCAATTCAACTTTTCTTCATTATTTGTAAAGTTTTTAGCCATTTCCGGCGGGTCATCAAAGCCTTTATGGATTATTCTGCTTTCAGCAAAAACTGTTGGACATGTCTCATGGGCATGGTCGCATAATGTTATTATATAATCAAAATCAATCTTGAAAAATTCATCAATATCTTTTGATCTCTGTTTTGCTATATCTATGTTTTTCTCTGCCATCACTTTTACTGCATTTTCATTTAGGCCTGAGGCTTTAATCCCGGCTGAATACGACTCAATAACATCATCTTTCAGGTGTCTGGTCCATGCTTCAGCCATCTGGCTCCGACATGAATTTTCAGTGCAGAGAAAAAGCAGTTTAATTTTTTTTATTTTCATCCATAGAGAATAGCATAAAAAATCCCCGCTTTCACGGGGATTTTTTCTACATAAGAAGGGGATACGAAATCCTCCCTTTTTTACAGGGGAGGCAAATCACAATTTTTATAATGGACCAGTACTCATAACAGTACTCAGGTCTTCAATTTTATTGTTTTTGATTCGCCATTTATGAATTTCTTCCATATCCTGGTAAACCTGAAATACCTGGAAAAATCCATGCCAGTGAGCATAATCAGGGCCGTTCATGGCAGAGCCCTGTCTTGCCCGTCTTCCTGTATGGTGCCACAGATAATACATAAGTTCCTGAAAACCATCTCTCCAGGCATCTTTTTTAAGAAGCCCTTTGTCAGCAAGCTCTTTTTTCATTTTTACAGCACCTTCCCAGTATTTATTGTATAATGCAACTGAGTTATCCAGCACTGTTCTCTGGGTTGCGGTATGGGTAGAACCATGGCAGTTGATACAGACTTTTCGCATCAGCATGTCACCTTTTTCACCATCTCCTCTTTCACCACTTCTGATGACACTCTTTTTATGCATCAAATCCCATTTCAATCGTTCATTAATATTATGGGTAGTTGAAAGTTCACCAATACCGCTCATGTGACAGACTGCACAGGTTGGAGCTGTATAATCCCCTGGCTCCCATGTATCAGGTGCACTGTCCCAGTTCCACTCTTCACCATGAGTTAAGAACTGCTGCCCATGTTTACTTGAAAGATAAATTTCAATGTCCGGATGGTCAGGGCCAAGATGGCAGGAAGCACATGCTTCGGGTTTTCTGGCCTCGGCAATTGAAAACTGATGCCTGGTATGACACACGGTACAGGTTCCCACTGAGCCATCAGGATATCGTGTTCCAACTCCTCCTGGCCATGTTTCATTAATGGGTTTGTTGTCCGGGCCCATTTCAACTTGCGTGCCATGGCACATCTGGCAGCCCGATGCTCTGGATGCCCTGTTATAAGCAGGCATATCCTTAGGTGTTAAACCATCAAGTTTCATATCCGGGTTATCAATAAAACCCATTCCTTCATAATGGTACTGAAGTTTAATCAGACCGCCACCGACCTTTGACACATCCATAACCGCCTTACTTGCAAGTGTTGCATGCCCGCTTTTAAGAAATTGCTCAACTTCTTTGGGATGGCAGCGTGAACAGGTCTTTGATGAGACCATTGGTGAGATGTATGTGCTTGTACCTTTAAGACCCTCACACTGTACAGCCATGGGCGAACTCTTTTCTACTGCATGGCAGTCAAAACAGGAAACGCCGGCACGAGCCATTCCACTGTGTTTCCATGTCGCAACAGTACCGGGCATTTTTTTAGAATGGCATTCAATGCAGGTTAATGCTTCTGCTGAATAGCCGGAGTTAATAACGAGTGTTTTTTGTCCCAAATTGGGAGTTTGGTCACTGGCTGTAGCAACAGCAACAACTCCCATCAGGAAAAGAGAGCAACTCACTATTAGAATTTTAATTGGTGAATACTTCATTTTTCCCCCCTTACAATTTTAGTTAAGTGCTTATTATAAATTTTGAAAATAATTGTTTGCTGTTTCTATCATGTTTTTATGCCCGACATGTGGATGACATTCAGCACATTTTTTTTTGGTTTCTCCAAGCATATATGCCCTATGGGCAATGAATCCGCCAGATTTCATTCCAGGTGGTGTTAAAATGTGATGACATCGGCGACAGGCACTGTCAAAAGTGAATCTTAATCGATTTTTTTCAGTAGCGGCAGCCCAGTCATAGGTCTTTTCATCAATATACATATTATGGATTATATCACTGATACCGGTTTTTGCTTTTACTGTGAAGTATTCAATAAAGCCTCCATGGGGCAGGTGGCAGTCAACGCACTGGGCTGTAAACCCTTGTGGATTCTGACCTCCATGGACTGAGTCCTGCCAGGCTGTCCTGAATGGCTTCATCACATGACAGGTGACACAAAATGTATCTGTATTTGTGGTTTCAATCATAAAACCGGATGCCAGTACCATGATTGTCATCAAGACAATACCTGTAATTCCTCCAAACCACCAACCTTTATTAATACTTTTTTTTCCTGCTGAGGCCATAGTACTCTCCCTTACAAGATTGTACGGTTGAAATACGATTCATAAAGCATAATAAAATAGTAGGTGTCAGTCAAGAGAAAAAAATTAATTCATTTGACTTTTACAGATAAGTACATTAATATACTTATTAAGAAATAACTTAATAAGTTAAAGACTAAAAAAGAGGAACACACATGGATGATTACATATTGAAAATGACTGATATATTTAAGGCTTTAAGCGACCCTACTCGTTTGAAAATTATTCGTTTAGTGGCTACAAAAAAAGAAAAATTTTATGTAGGTGAAATTGCTGAAAAGCTTGGTATTACAAATTCTGCAGTTTCGCAGCATTTAAAGATATTAAAAAATGTGAACATTGTTAAACCTGTGAGAGAGGGATATAAAGTGTTCTATTGGATTAATCGGGAAATGATTGAAACCTTTGAAGAGAATATTAAAATATTAATCAATATGGTCTTTCTACCATGTGATTTTGATGGGCAATGTAGTGATTGCCCAAAAGAAAATACATGCCATATAAATAAAAGGAATTAACTATGAAAAATAAATATAAATGGTCCTTGCTTTCGGTTCTACTGGGTATTGTATTTATATTTACATTTTTAAAAATCCCTGCCGAAATTACCAACATGCTCCAGCAGGTGACAAAAGATACATCTTTTCTTGCAGCAGTTATGCACGGAATCTATCTTGCATTGTTAATTTTGGGTCTGATATTAAAAAAATTGAGAAACATTATATTTGCAGCTTTGCTGTTAATTCTGTCTGGAACTGCCTCCGCAGTATCTATAAAGTATCTTATTCCTCCCAATATTATTATTTTTATCACTTTTTTTATACTTACTATATTTGCATTGATAAACAAGGAGCTTGATTTTGATTTCACTCAATTGAAACCGATCAATAAAATCATTGGATTTGTCGCAATTGTTTTTGGTTTTTATTATCTACATTGGGTTGAAGAGCCGCTTTTTCTAAATGCTTTAATTTATTCACCACTGGGAATTGTAAATTGCCCTACAATGGTTGCCTTTTGTGGCTTTCTCTGCCTGTTAAAGAAGCCGGGTAGTATTTTCCTCGAATTCTTTGTTGCTTCTGTTACTTTATATTTTGGTTTTTTTGGGATTATGCGTTTAGGAGCCTACATCGACATCGTTTTGATCATAACCGGTATGTTTTTGATAATAAGAATGACTTCCAGGCTTGATTATAAACAATTTTTTAAAAGTTAGTGCCTAATTCACATCGTAGAAAAAGGGGATCATAAAAATGAAAATAGAGCAGGCGCTTAAAGGCCGTCCTTCAATATTCTGTCAGGCAGCGATGGCGATGATGTTGATACAATTTGTACACAAAATTGTCCGTGAGATACCAGGTGCTATAAAGATGGAAGGTTCGGGAGCAATAGCTGTTCCGCTTTTTGCAGGATTATTAGCTGTTGGAATACTATTGATAGCTTTGAAAAATAAATGGGGTTTGATATTTGGTATAATAGACGGAGTATTTATGATTTTTCAACCTGTCCTGGTCCATGTTATTCTTGCTCACCCAGAAAAAAATGGCGTCTGGTGGTATCCGATATTCCCATGGACCCAAGCTGTACTAATTATATATTTCTGTTGTCTTGCCTGGAAAAATTGGAGTAAGTGAGCCTAATTTTAGATTCAGTGTTAAACCTCAAGAAGATATTAAACCTCTTTTTTTTAATAACGGCACAGGATCAACAATATGCCTTGGGAACCATTTTTTTTGATCTTCTTCTCCAAGAGCCATTGAAAGTAATTCTGAGAAATGAAGAGTCGGGATGGGGTTTTTAACAGTACATCGGATTTCAAGGTTTAAGTGGCA
>JAIOSM010000126.1 GCA_021107575.1 Desulfobacteraceae bacterium
TCCCGGAATAACAGCGACAATATCCTCACCAAGCTTCTTTTTAAGATCTGCCAGAGCAATTGCTGCGCAAACAGTATCTGAGTCAGGATTTTTGTGACCAAAAACTAAAGTTGACATAAAACCTCCTAATTTTTTACCTTAAAGTTATTTCATTGTTGTGATCAAATTTTTCCTTTTGACCAGTATTTTTATTTAATCAGATATACCTTATAAGATTTATTGAGGATATTCTCAAGAAAAAAATGATTTTCCATTACTAATTGTCGTTAAAACTCTGACTCAGTTTAGTTACTAAATAATCAACATTTTTCAAGCAGAGCAGAACGAGATCGGCGAGTGCCTGGAGTCTGGCTTATTTTAAAGCCCGCTTTCTCTGCAAGACTTAATGATTTATTAAAAGCTTTTTTACTTACGTGTCCTGAAGGCTCTGAGAACAAGAGCTTGCCTTTACTTTTAAGAGCATTAAATGTTTGGATGAAAAATGATTCAGCACTATCGACTTCATGCACAACATGATATGCAAGGGCAATATCTATTGTATTTTTGAGCCCTTCAATATTAAGACTATTTTCTGTTGCAAGCCTTGTTTCAATGACTTGGGCGACTCCTGCCTTTTTTGCACGCTTTATAAGAGAATCAAGCATCTTTTGTTGAATATCCACGCAAACAACTTTACCTTTTGTGCTGACTATTTTTGCGAGAGGGAGGCTGAAAAATCCCATGGCACTACCAATATCAAGGGCTTTCATGCCTTCGTTAACATGAGGTTTAAGGATTTCCTCAGGGTTTTCCAACAGTTTTCTCAAAGGACTTGCAAGTAAGTGTCCAACCCATATCGGGCATGTACGATTAGCCATAACTATCTCCTTTTTATTTATAATAATTATAAATTATAGTATAGTAGCTAAACTAATTTTGTCAATACTTAAAATACATTAGATTGCCAAAATTTCACAAGCTTTATCTTTTGAGATGCAAAAAAAAATGAATGAATCTAAACAAACAAGTGAATAACTGATCATATGTTTAGGACTTTTATGGTGATAATAAAAGTCAGGTCATTTATTATTACTCCAGATACTACACAGGGTCTTATCAAATCCAGCCTTTGGCTCTTTCGACAGCTTTTTCCCAGCGTTTGAAAAGTTTTTCAGCATACTCAGCTGGCATTTCCGGTTTAAATGTTTTTTCAAGCTGCCAGGATTTTTTAATATCATCAGTGTTTTTATAAAAGCCGGTCCCAAGACCTGCAAGGTATGCTGCTCCTAATGCAGTAGTCTCAAAAACTATGGGTCGGTCAACTTTTGTTTGCAATATGTCTGCCTGGAATTGCATAAGAAAATTATTGCGCACAGCTCCGCCATCAACTCTTAACCCCTTAAGGTTCATTTTTGCGTCTGCCAGCATTGCCTTTACAATATCATTAACCTGATATGCCATAGCTTCAAGAGCAGCACGAACGATATGATATTTGTTTGTTCCCCGGGTAAGGCCGACAATGGAGCCTCTCGCGTACATATCCCAGTGAGGAGCCCCAAGACCTGCAAAAGCCGGTACAAAATAAACATCACCGGTATTTTCAACTTTTGTTGCAAATTCTTCAGATTGGGCGGAATTTTCTATAATACACAGTTCATCTCTTAACCATTGAATAACCGCTCCTGCTATAAATACACTTCCTTCAAGAGCATAAGTTATTTTTCCATCAAGTCCCCAGGCAATGGTTGTTAATAGTCCTGTTTGTGATTTAATGATTTCTTCCCCTGTATTCATAAGCATAAATGCACCTGTACCATAGGTGCATTTGGTCATTCCCGAGGTGAAACAACTTTGGCCAAAGAGTGCAGCCTGTTGATCTCCGGCAACTCCGGCTATGGGCAGTTCTACTCCTAAAAGATTTTTAACACATTTGCCAAAATCTCCACTTGAGGCTTTAACTTCGGGTAACATAGATTCCGGAATTTTGAAAAAGTTAAGGATTTCAGTGTCCCAGGTCAGGTCGTGAATGTTAAAGAGCATTGTTCTTGAAGCATTTGAATAATCTGTCGCATGTACTTTCCCACCTGTAAGTTTCCAGATCAGCCATGTATCAATGGTTCCAAATAAAAGCTCATTGTTCTGAGCTTTTTGCATTGCTCCTGGTATGTGTTTTAATATCCACCTCACCTTTGTGCCTGAAAAGTATGCATCAAGAACAAGACCGGTTTTTCTTCTGACTTTTTGATCCCAACCTTCCTTAGAAAAACGCTTACAAGTATCTGCTGTCCGTCTGCATTGCCATACAATTGCATTATAAACAGGTTCTCCACTATTTTTATCCCAGACTATGGTTGTTTCTCTTTGATTCGTGATTCCAATTGCTGCAATTTTTGAAGGATAAATTTCTGATTCTTTAATGGCTCTCTGTGCAACCTCAAGCTGGCTTTCCCATATTTCTTTTGGGTCATGCTCTACCCAGCCCGGCTGAGGATAAATTTGCTTAAATTCCTTACTACATTGTTTGACAATTTCACCATTTCTGTTGAAAAGGATAGCTCTTGAGCTTGTTGTTCCTTGATCCAGCGATAAAAGATATTCGCTCATAATGTCCCCATGATTATTCTATTATTCTTAATTAAGAACACTCAATTATTACTTAAGCAGGCAGGTGGCGTTCAAACCAGTCGATTAAGTCTTTGTAAACTTCTTCACGGTTAGTTTCATTTAACATCTCATGGCGGCCATTCTCATAATATTTTATATTTAAATCTTTTATGCCTGCTTTTTCATAACTTTTGTAAACTTTTTTGACTCCTCTTGTAAAATCGCCCACTGGGTCATTAGTGCCAGAAAAAAGGTAAACAGGAAGGTCCTTGGGAGTTTTTTGAATATTTGAAGGCATATTGATTTTTTTTATGCCTCGTAAAAGGTCAATGAAAAAACCTGCTTTGAAAACAGTACCGCAAAATGGATCATTCACATACTTATCTACTTCTGCATCATCGCGGCTTAACCAGTCAAAATTTGTGCGGTTGGGTTTAAAAATTTTGTTAAAGCTACCAAAGGATAGCTTGTCCAATAGCGGACTTTGAGCTTTTTTACCTTTTAAAATACTTTCTGTTTTTGAAATTATTATGCCGACATTACCTAAAAAACCTGGATCACCTGCAGTGGCAGAGAGAATAACTCCATCAACACTGTCACCATATGTAAACATATAATCACGGGAAAGAAAGGAACCCATTGAATGGCCAAATAAAAACACAGGTATATTCTGGTGATTTTTTTTAATGATAGTTGTTAAGCGATTCATGTCACTTACAACTAAATTCCAGCCATTGTTATCGGCAAAATATCCGAGGTCTTCAATCTTGCCCGCAGTTTGACCATGGCCCCTGTGATCATTGGCATACACCCCAAAATTGTTTTCAGTAAGTTTTTGGGCAAAACGTTTATATCTTGCAGAATGCTCGGCCATTCCATGAGCTATCTGGACAACAGCTTTAGTTTTTGATTCCCCTGATCCATTTTCCGGTAACCATTTATGCGTGAAAATTTTTTTCCCATCAGAACCTTTATATGTAAACGTATCGGCAATCATAATGCTCCTTCCACTACTTCCTTTAATTTTTTCGATAATTCGTTAAACTTATATGGTTTTTGGATAAAGCCCTGAGCACCTGCATTTAATATGTTTTGAACCGGTCCATCGATTGCGTAACCGCTACAGACAACCACTTTAATATCTGGTCTGATTTCCCTGATCAGCTCAAATACTCTCTCACCTTCTATATCAGGTAAGCCGATATCCAGCATTGCTAAGTCAATACTGCCCTTAAAATTTTTTACAATGTCAACTGCTTCATTACCGGTTTTTGCCTCCAAAACAGTGTAGCCTATCCTTTTTACCATTGCCCGACCTACAGCCATAACATCCTTCATATCTTCAATAAGCAATATGGTACCTGTGCCCTTAGTTAGCTCGGTTTTTTCTTCTATATCTTCCACCTTCGCCTCTATGGCAGGCAGGTATATGTAAACAGAGGTCCCTTCCCCAAGTTCCGAATCAATGGAAATCCATCCATTATGGTTTTTGATAATACCGAAGACCGCTGCCATACCAAGCCCACGACCCTGAAGTTTTGTGGAAAAAAAAGGTTCAAATATTCTATCCCTTGTCTCCTTTTCCATACCCTTCCCATTATCTTTGATTGTGAGGCACACATAAGATCCTGATTTAAAATCATGGTCTTGCTTTGCAAAGTTAGCATCTATATCTTTTTCATTAACAGATATTATGATACGTCCTTCTTTTTCTATGGCCTCTGCCGCATTGATCACAATGGTTGATAAAACCATCTGCATCTGGGTGATATCAGCCTCTATACAAAAATTGTCTTTTGAAAAATTCGTTTCAAATCGTATGGAAGTATTTATGGTTCCCCGGATTAATTGCAGTGTATTTTTTACCAGATCATTTAAGGATATAGTGCCGGAGTAATATTTACCTCCCCTTGCATAGGCAAGTAACTGGCTTGTCAGGTTAGTCATACGTCGAGTAGAAGTATTCATTGTCTTAATATATTTTAATATATTTTTATTATCACCGATGTCCATCTGTAGAAGTTCCAGGCTTCCTACGAGCGAGGCCAGTGCATTATTAAACTCATGAGCAAGTCCGCCTGCCAAAGCAGTTATAGCTTCCATCTTTTGTGCCTGCAGGAGTCGTTCGTGAAGTCTTTTTTGGTCAGTCATATTTACGATTATGATAATGATAAATGCTTTATCGGCTATGTGAACAACTTTTGCAGACAGTAGAGTATTGAGAATCGAACCACCTTTAACCTTAAAATCAATATCCAGTCCGAGTATCTCACCGGATGCAGTTATTTTACTTAAGAATTTTTTTCTGTTTTTGTCTGTGTAAAAGGATGTTTCTTTTACAGTACGCCCAACGATTTCATTTTTGGGATATTTTGAAACCTTGCAAAAGCTGTCATTAACATCGACTAATCGACCTGTATCCAGGTCGACAAGTGCAACAGCTTGGGGAGATAAATCAAACAAGCTTCGGAATTTGGTTTCATTCTCTCTGAGTGCCTCCTCTGCCCGTCTGCGCTCGGTAATATTATGCACGATAATCATCCTACCGATTTGTCGGCCATGACTGTCAGTTAGTGGAGATTTGTTTAAATCAAAAGACAGCTTTGTACCTTCTTTTTCCAGAACAAACTCTTTTCGGGTCGCCATTGGGTTACGAAAACATTCTGTCAAATCCGACCACGCCTGGAATATTTCTTCAGCCTCCCGCCCAATCACCTTGGTTGGTACCAGGTTAAAAATTTTCCGGGCAGCAATGTTTAAATCTATTATACGATCCTGCACATCAAGAACAATCACACCGTCATTTATATTCTCAAAAATTGTGTCTCGGGCCACCGGCATAATATTAAACAGTCGATACCGAAATAGCCCCCAGGCCAGCAAAATTCCTGTCGGGATAAAAAATATTGCAGTTGGATCCGTGTATGGTACAGGGCTGAAACCAAGAAGATGCAATCCATTCCCAAAAAATGTTATTAAAAGCCCTCCCATTAAAGCAAGGGGTTGCCCTCGGTAGGCAGGAGGTGTACGCAAAAGTGCCTCAACAAACATTAAGAAGGTAATTAATAGTAAAATATATAAATATACCGTCAAAATCCAGAAATATGGTCCGTGTGTTTTACCAATTACCGAGAACGAGCCAATGTCAACCAGGTGAATGTTATATCTCATTAAACCGTGAAGATGGTTTGTCCAAAGTAAAACAAGTGCAATAAACGGTATTAGGACTAAATATGCAAAATTACGCATTTTCAGCCATTGACCGCGATCAGTATATTCAAGAGCCAGGGCAAACCATGCTAAAGGCGCTGTAACAGCGCCCAGATACCGGACATTCATCCAGAAAGTTTTGGTAGGCAGATCTGTTCCCGACAACTCCAGCAAATTTCCAAATGACCACACCGTTGCTGTCAGCATAAGAGCAGCAAAGGATTTGGCGCCAGGTATTGTGCGATTACGCCAGGCATAAGTCCCTATGGTCGCCATAATCGCTGCCGATATCAGGAAAAGCCATATATAAGGAGTATATTGAAAATTCATGTTTCCTCCAAATTAATTCTTAGCGGGCTTTAATAATTATTCTAAATCTTATCATAAATGGAATCGGTTTCAAAGTTTTTTCGACTGCAAAAGGGGCAACGCATGTAAATATTGGAAAATTTTTAAAAATTAGAAAAAAGTGTTGCATTTTATAAACAAGTGTATTATTAAATAAACATAATGGAGAAAATTTTTTATAATTCTTTGAAAACTTGTGCCAAATATGATGATATTAATAAAAAAGAAAACAGGGTTAAAAGGGGGGGGTAGATGTCTGAAAATAAAGTAGATGCACTAATCAGAAGGATTGTTGGTGCTACTGGTATTGATTCTCAGAATGACCTTGCAAAGGCACTTGGAATAAATAGATCAGGTATTACCCATGCCAGGAATAATAATAAAATTCCTGACAAATGGATTTTGAAATTGTATAAAGCGTTTGGCTTGAACCCTGAATGGATTGAAACAGGGATTGGCAGTGTTTTCCTTGGGTTTAAAAAAGAAAGTGATTCAGAATTTAAATATGTTCCAAAAGTTAAAGCAACTCTTTCTGCAGGCGGTGGCTCTTTCTCAACCGATTCTGAAGTAATTGATAATCTGTGTTTTAAGAAAGAGTGGCTTGCCCGTAAAGGCTCTGCCAACAGCATGGTTGCAATGGAAGTTTTTGGGCACAGCATGGAACCTGAAATAAAAGATGGTGACACAGTGCAATTGGCCCAATCCCAGGTTAATGTTTTTGCCGGCGCTGTCTATGCAGTGGGTCTAGAAGATACTATACTTGTAAAGAGATTGGAAAAACATCCAAACAAGGTAGTCCTCTGTAGTGATAATCATGACTATGCACCTATATTCCTTGATGCAACTGACATGGAGAATGTTAGAATAATTGGAAAGGTTATATGGAGTTGCAGGGAGTACAGGTAGTTTTTTTGTGTTATATGTTTAGTTTTTTCAACAGATGTTTAAATTATGCAATAAAGGAGTAAGAAAATGCAACAA
>JAIOSM010000147.1 GCA_021107575.1 Desulfobacteraceae bacterium
GAAGGCTATATCACAAAAAATATCAATAGTCCATTAAATTAAGATACGAGACACTAGGAACATACAGCTTTCATGAGACAAAAAACTTTATCAGTGGCGAAGGCGGTGCTTTGATCGTTAATAAACCAGAATTTATGCAGCGGGCTGAAATAGTTCGGGAGCGGGGCACCAATCGAAGTCAGTTTTTCCGAGGTGAGGTTGATGCCTATACCTGGATGGATGTTGGATCATCGTATCTTATGTCTGATCTATTGGCTGCTTTTCTATATGCCCAGCTTGAAAATATGGGCCAAATAACCAGACAAAGGAATGAAATTTGGGATTTTTACCAAAAAGCTCTCATTCCTTTGGTTAATGAAGGGAAATTAAGACTACCCTATGTTCCTCCCTGTTGTGAGAGTAATAGCCATCTTTTTTATATCATACTCCCAGATGAGGAGATCCGGGATGGCCTGATGCAATATTTGAAAAAGGAAAATATCTATGCTGTTTTCCACTATGTCCCTCTGCATTTGTCTGCCGTCGGCCGGTCCATGGGCTATGAAGAGGGTCAATTGCCGATAACCGAATCACTGAGTGGTCGTTTGCTGCGATTGCCTTTTTATTATGAATTGACCCGCATGGAACAGGAGAGGATTGTTGATCAGATATTCAAGTTTTTCTCAAGGTAAACTTATTAATCCGGAGTTGATTTATGTCAGACCAGATTTCCTTTAATAAACCCGTTATTGCAGGCAAGGAAATGTATTACATGGCCCAGGCTATCCTGGGCGGGCCCAGCGCAGGCGATGGACCATTCACCATGAAGTGCCAGAAATGTATAGAAGAACTATTGCATACGCCAAAGGCTCTTCTAACTCAGTCCTATGCCTCAGCCCTGGACATGGCAGCAATTCTTTGTGAGGTTGGCCCTGGTGATGAAGTGATCATGCCATCATTTGCATTTGTCTCTGTAGCTAATTCTTTTTATGTGCGCGGAGCAAAGCCAGTTTTTGTCGATATCCGCCCGGACACGCTGAATATTGATGAATCAAAAATCGAACAGGCTGTTACCGAGCGAACCAGAGTAATTGTCACCCCGCATTATGCAGGAATTGGCTGTGAAATTGAAACCATTATGGATATTGCCGGGCGAAACGGAATTCTGGTAGTAGAGGATGCGGCCAACGGATTTGGATCTCAGTATGAAGGAAAATATCTTGGCACTATCGGAGATCTGGGGGTCATAAGTTTCCATGAAACCAATAATATCATGTGTGGCGAAGGTGGGGCTCTGTTAATCAACAACGAGCGCTTCTGTGAAAAAGCTGAAATAATCAGGGAAAAAGGAACAAACCGAAGCAAATTTTTCCGGGGTGAGGTGGACAAATATACCTGGGTGGAAATTGGCTCGTCGTTTTTGCCATCGGATCTGGTGGCGGCTTTTCTTTATGCACAACTGGAAATGGCTGAACAAATCATCACAACCAGGAGCAGGGTTTTCAATTTGTACATGGAAGGGCTTCAGGATCTTGAAAATAAAGGCGTTATTCGCCTCCCGGTTGTTCAGGGACAGGGTGCCTGCAACTGCCATATTATGTATATTATCACCCATTCCCTGGAAGAGCGTACCAACCTTATGGCATTTTTAAAGGACCGGGGGATCAATGCTGTATTTCATTATATCCCGTTGCATACCTCCCCCATGGGAGAAAAACACTGTCGCGCCCATGGAGATTTACCCCATACCGTCCATACCAGTGCGCGGTTGCTCCGCCTGCCCATGTATTATGAAATTCAGGAGCCGGAGGTGGAACAGGTGGTGGCGGGGGTTCGGGCGTTTTATCAATGCTGATCTGGTGATATTCATGGTGAGGTGTGGTGTGAAAGTTATCTTTTTCTGGTTTCGCGCCTACAACCGGCGGACTATTATAGCGGATAACAGCAATAAAGAAAATCTGGCATAACCGCTCGAAGAGTGGCGGACAGTATCCAACGATTATTATAGATAAACAAAATTCTGATCAATACGAAGATTTAAGTATACCATATGTCCTGTGCTATCCTAAATTTTAAAAATCTAATTTTTTCTTTTATTATTTCATTTCTACTCATTTGGGCTGCTTCATATTTTTTGGTCGATTCTTTGCACGTTTATGAATATAGTGAAAAATTAGAAATGTATGTTTCTAGTCCGGGTGTTTTTAAATTCAGGAGCGAAGGAAATGGAATAACTCATATTGGGCTTTATGGTATTAACGCAATCCCGGATATAACAAAAATAAAACAAAATAAAATTGCAATATGGGGGGACTCGTGCAGTGAAGCCTGGCAGGTAGATGATAATAAAAAAATGTCCCAAATACTAACTAAACTTTGCGCTGCAAACGACATTGACTTAATAGCATTTAATATTGGACTTTCAGGAAATAATACAACAGACTATTACTTTTCCATTCCAAAAATTGAACACTTTGCTCCTTCTATCAAGAAACATTATATTTTGCTGACGGCTTTAAAAGACACATTACCTGATCCAGATAATGCTTATAGATCTGTATTTCTTTCAGACCCTGAATACCGCCTGGCCAAAACAAACTGGAAACCTAAATTTATCAAGCGAAAAGCAATACTTGAACAATTTAAACTGGGATTTGTATGGAACCTTACCAGTAGCATCAGCCAATTAAGCCCTCGTTTTAAACCAGGGATCAGCACACAAAATAATAAAATATCTTCACCAGAAAAACAATATAACTACCAGGTTGCCTGGAATTTTCTTTTAAACAAGCTCAAGGAGCAAACAGATAATCCTATAGCGTTTGTTTATTGCCCTTTAATCCCAATTATTAAAAATAATCAAATTCAGTACAAAGATGAAAATAAAAATCGGATAGCCTTGTTTAAAGAAATTTGTGCAACCCATAATGTAGAATTCATAGACATGACAGGATACTTTATCAATGAATTTAAGAAAACAAATAAATTCCCAAGAGGTTTTTGTAATACTAAAATTGATAAGGGACATTTCAACGAAACTGGACATAGGCTTATTGCAGAAGCTATATTGAATCATATTAATTAAATGTTATTTACACAGATAGAATTTTTTATTTTTTTTATAATATTAATTATATTACTGGCAATTTCACGTCAAAAAAATGACCAAAAAATAATTCTTGTTTTTGCCAGCTATTATTTTTATGCATATTGGGATTATCGGTTTCTATCCCTGATAATGCTGACAACTATAACAGATTATATGGTTGGTCTATGCTTGAAATCACAAAATATAATTTTTTATCGAAGAATACTGTTATGTATAAGTCTTTTTATTAATCTCAGCATCCTCTGTTTTTTCAAATACTACAATTTCTTTATTGAATCATTATCAGGAATATTTAATCTGTTAAACCTTTCACCAGGAACGCTTGATTTGATATTACCTCTCGGAATTTCTTTTTATACATTCAAGTCAATCAGCTATTCAATTGATGTGTTTAATAAAAAGATTGAACCATGTACAAGCTTTCTGGACTATGCATTATTTGTAAGTTTTTTCCCACCGTTGCTGGCCGGTCCGATAGTCAGAGCTTCGCATTTATTACCCCAGCTTAAAACCAAAATTAAAATCACCCAGAACAATATCTTACAAGGACTAAGGCTTTTCATCTTTGGCCTTTTTTTAAAAGTTTTTATTGCTGATAGATTGGGTTTATTTGTTGATATTTTTTTCGAAAATCCTAACGTCTTTGACAGCATAACGACCTGGATAGCTGTTTTATCATACTCAACCCAAATATATTTTGATTTTGCCGGTTATTCCAGCATGGCTATTGGCACAGCAAAAATGATCGGGTACGACATAGAAATTAATTTTGATTTTCCATATCTATCCAAAAGTATCGTTGAATTCTGGCGCAGATGGCACATATCACTCTCATTCTGGATAAGAGACTATGTTTACATCCCCCTTGGTGGAAACAAGCTTGGCAAAAGCAGAACATACATAAACCTTCTGGTCGCCATGACTATCTGTGGCTTATGGCACGGGGCAGCCTGGACATTTGTTTTCTGGGGGTTTTATCACGGTGTTCTTTTAATGTTTAATAGAATTTATTCCAAAACCCATAAAGAGAGACCATCTTCTCATCAAACAAACTTTACAATCTTTTTTAATTGGCTGATAACAATCACAGGAGTGGTGATCGGTTGGGTATTTTTCCGTGTAGATAATTTGTCATATGCTTTAGTCATTATCAAAAAAATGTTTATACCTAGTCCTGGAATAGCATGGTCACACCCGTTTGCCATATTTATTATTATAAGCACGCTTTTTTTCCATATTTTTGTGTATTTTAAAAAGAACAGAACGGAAGTTTTGCCATTACATGCAAAGCACACAATAGCAGCTCTTTTTTGCATGGCTTGGCTGATTATTGTTTTTCATCCAAAAGGTTTTCACCCGTTTATTTATTTTCAATTTTAATATCAAAAGTTTCAAAATATGAATTAATCAAAGATCTTAATTTGCAAATATATTTATTAACCAGCATATTTATTAAATGTTTGGGTGTGGGATGCTATCTCCACATACTTTTGGTGAATTTTGTTGAAAAGTAATTTTGTGGGTTCTTTACGTTAAGCTATTTACTTCAAACTCAATCCCAGAGTGGGCACGTATCCTTTCTCCAGCTTTATTTATCGGTGGAATTCAGCTATTCAGGTTTGGTGTTGTTGGTGAATATATTGGGAATTTATATGGAAACCAAACACCGGCCACCGTATATTATTGAGAAAACCTTATGAAAGTATTAAACAAATAGCATTTTAATCAATCCCTTCCGTTCAGTAAAATAAAAGGAGGTTCCTATTTTGAAGACAGAAAAAGAGAGTAACTTCGAAATAAATATTATGCACGTAACTTTATTTCTACAATCCCTACTTTTTCTGTACTTATCTATTATAGGATTTATATATTCACCTATTGGACAAGATGCAAGTTACTATATTGTGCAAGCGCGTGATATATTTAACGGACTTGTTTTATATAAAGATTTGGGTACTCCTTATGGCCCGCTTGTGAACTATATTTTATGCATCCCCTATTTAATAAATAAAAACCCACCATATTATTTATTTTATTGCATCTATTATTTAACAATTATATTTTCGGGCTTTTTAATATATAAAATTAGTGCAGCCTTGTTTTCCAGTATTCATAGAGAAATTAAATTAATATTTACTTTAATGTATATTAATTTATGCCTGATTCAAGGTGGTATATACCTTAATCTTGAGCCATTCAGTGTTGTTTTTATATTGGGTGCACTGTTTTTATTCACTAAAATGGAAAATGACAAATTTCTGTTGCTAACAGTTGGTATACTATTATCATTAAGCTTTCTTGCAAAACAATATGGTGGTATTTTTTTATTAGTTTTTATAGGCTTGATTCTATCCACTGAAAATGACAAATATAAATTTAGAAAAATGTGCTTGTTATTTATGGGTTTCGCACTTCCCCTATTATTAACTGTAACAATCCATAATATTCAACAAATTACTGTTATTCAATCTATTAAAGCCTTGTTAGGACAAAACATATCTGTTGAAGGAGTAAAAACAGGCGGACACTATACGACAATTAGGTTTATTGTTACAATTTATCGTATGTATATATATTGCTA
>JAIOSM010000456.1 GCA_021107575.1 Desulfobacteraceae bacterium
TGGATGCCTTAGATGCATTTAATGACGGGATATATATTGTTAACGATGATTATTCAGTGACATACATGAACAGATTCATGAAAGACTTGTTCGGAGATGGTGTTGGAAAGAAGTGTTACAACGTCATCATGCATTCTGATAAGCCTTGTGCCTGGTGTAAGAATAACAATGTTTTTGAAAACAATGAAACATATACCCATGAGATTTTTATTAAGTCTGTTGAGAAAACTTTCAGTATTGTTGAGCTTCCGGTTCAAAACCGTGATGGCAGCCGATCAAAGCTCTCCATATATAAAGATTTAACACATGAACTTGCCCAGAAAGCTAAGCTGAAATCTTCAGAAGAAAATTACAAACGGCTTTTTACCCATGCAGGATGTGGAGTTTTTACCAGCAGCAAGCGCGGCCGGTTTTTGGATGTAAATCCGGCACTGCTGACAATTATGGGATATGATGACAAGGAAGCGTTTTTGTCTCTTGATCTTGCAAAAGATGTATATTTACAGCCTGCTGACAGAAAACAATATATGGAAACCATTGAAAAAGAGGGCAGTGTTATAGATTATGAGGTAAAATGGAAAAGGAAAGACGGTGCCATTGTTGATATCCTTTTGACCAGCAATGTTCGGTATGGTGCCCAGAGAGAAATTCTGGGCTACGAAGGAATTGTTGTGGATCAAACCCAACGAAAGAATATTGAAAATCAGCTTAAAGAAGCTCATGATTTTCTTAATAAAATCATTTCATGTTCACCTAATGCCATCATGGCTATGGATTTAACAGGGAAAATCATGCTTTGGAATAAAGGGGCTGAAGAGGCTTTTGGGTACACAGCTTCTGACGTAGTAGAAAAAATGAGTATCCAGCAGGTTTATTCCCGGGAAATTGCCGTCAAATTGATGGAAATGATGCGTGGAGAAGATTATGGCGGTAAAGGCAGGCTGAATTCATACCCGCTTAAATTCCATAACGATAATGGTGAAGAGATGGATGGGAATCTTTCCGCAGGTATTGTGTACGATGAGAATAATGCCGAAATTGCTACGGTGGCAATTTTTGTGGATTTAAAGGAACGACTCAAAGTTGAACGGGAGTTAGGTGAAGCCAAGCAGCATCTGCTTCAGTCTGAAAAATTGGCAGCCATGGGAAGACTGACCTCTCAGATTGCCCATGAATTAAACAATCCATTGTTTGGTATCATGAATACTCTGGAATTGATGAAAACAGAAATTTCTCCCCAGAATAAAAGAAGAAAATTGTTGGACATGTCTTTATCTGAAATAGTACGCCTTGCAGATATGCTCAAAAAGATGCTTTCTTTTTCCAAGCCTGATCAGGAAGAGAAATCTAAGATAGACATTAACACTGTGCTGGATGAATTACTGATGCTGTATGAGAAGAGACTTAGAGAAAACAGTATCAAATTAAAAGTATCTTTGGCTGATAACCCCGGCATTATCCTGGCATCAAAAGATCAGTTAAGGCAGGTTTTTATTAATTTATTTTCTAACGCCATGTATGCAATGTCTGATGGCGGCGTGTTGGAGATCACTACATCAATTAAAGGCTCAAATCTGCATATCAAGGTATCTGATACCGGTGTTGGAATAAAGCAGGAGCATATTGAAAAAATTTTTGATTCGTTTTTTACCACCAAAACAGAAAGCGTTAAGGGTGTGGGCTTAGGGCTTTCCGTATGTTATGGATTTATTCAGGAACATGATGGTGATATCAGTGTCCAAAGTAAAGTTGGTGAAGGAACTTCTTTTCTCATCCAGCTTCCTCTTTTGACTTGATCATGAAAAAAAATTGTTTTTTTAATAAAATATTTTTTTAGCTGACAAATCAGCGTTATAGCCGCAGTATGCAGGTGTTTTATTATTAAGTATAGTTATTATAGTTATTCTAATAATTATATTTTTTAAAAAAGTACTTGACAGTCTAAAAAATCTATAATAACTATAATAAATATAAATTTCATGAGTCTAACAAGGGGGGCATTATGGAAGATACTCTAACAGTTTTCACGGCAAGCAAACATTGTAATGTTTCGTCGAAAACAATCATTAATTGGGTGGAGGCCGGTCACATTAAAGCATATAAGACTGTGGGCGGTCATCGTAGGATAAAAAAAGGCGACCTTGAAACTTTTATGAGGGATCAGGGGATCCCGATTCCGGCACAGGAAGATGAAAGCAATAGAAAAAAAATTCTTGTGGTGGATGATGACATGATCATTGTTGAATCAATTGTCCAGGCACTCGAGGAGGACGAATTCAATTATGAAGTTCTTTCTGCTTCTGATGGTTTTGAAGCAGGATTGCAGGTTAATCACTTCAATCCTGATCTTTTGATTTTGGATATTATGATGCCCGATATCAAAGGGTATGAAGTCTGCAGGAAAATTAGAACCAACGAGGAGACAAGACATATAAAAATCATTGTCTTATCTGCCTATCTGGATGATGAAAAATTTAAACAGATGAAGGAGAATGGTGCGGATGTTTGTTTTTCCAAACCATTGCCCCTGTCCCAGCTTAAAGAGGAAGTGGCAAAGTTACTTGAAC
Organism: Desulfobacteraceae bacterium; assembly: GCA_021107575.1. Classification (GTDB taxonomy): domain Bacteria; phylum Desulfobacterota; class Desulfobacteria; order Desulfobacterales; family Desulfobacteraceae; genus JAIOSM01. The sequence continues at coordinate 2,568 of JAIOSM010000456.1, forward strand.
TGAAATAAGAGGAGGCCGATTATGAATTTAAAAGAATCATTGGAAAAAAAGAAATTTATCGTAACCTCTGAAATACAGGCTCCTCTTGGTGATGATGATCCTGAAGAGTTGATTGGCAACTTAAAAAAAATCAGAGGCCGTGTGGATGGCATCTCTCTTTCTGAAGTAGAGTTTGAAGGTGTGGTAGGAGATACTATTAAAACATGTGACCTGTTAAATAAAAACAGGTTTAATGCCATTTACCAGACAACAACAAGGGATAAAAACAGGATACAGCTTCAAAAAGATTTAACTCTTGCCCATGAAACCGGTGTTGAAAATTTGTTGGTATTTACAGAAGATTATAGGATTTCAGGAGATACTCTCCAGGAATCCATGTTTTTTCATGTGGATTCAGGGAAAATAGCATCAGTTCTTGATCATATGAAAGAGGGGCAGACAATTGATGGCAAAGAAATGCCCAATCCTATCGACTTTGTTTTAGGATCAGGAGTTGAAACGCCATGGGGAAAAAATGTTCCCAAACGCGGCATGGAAGAAATGGAAGATATGATGAATGTGGGAACAGGATATTTTCTTACTACCCCTATATTCGACATAGATCAATTTGCACAATTTATGAAACAGGTACAGACTTTTAATGTTCCGGTTATTGCTGAGGTTATGATTTTAAGGACAGCAGGTATGGGGAAATTTTTAAATCGTCACTTTAAGTCAGGGCTTGTGCCCGAATGGGTGATCCAAAAACTTATGCAGGCACCGGATAAAACAAAAGCAAGTATTGATTTGTTTGCAGATACTGTAAACAGCCTGAAAGACCTCTGCCAGGGCGTTCATATTATTACCATTGGCGGTGTGGATAAATTAGGGGAATATCTTAATGCGGCGAAATTGAAATAAGGGAGAGCTTTAATATGGAAGCAGCTATTAAAATTGATGAGCTTGTGCCTGAATTTAAAGACGAAGTTTTGGCACGTATACCAGATGCCAATTTTGATCTTTGCCTGACCTGTGGAACTTGTACTGGAGGCTGTGCAGCTTCAGAATTGTTTGACATGGATCCAAGAAAGCTCATAAGAATGCTTAACCTGGGGATGGATGAAGAAGTAAAGAAAAGCAAGTGGATGTGGGTTTGCAGTATGTGTGCTCGTTGTCAAAGTGTCTGCCCCATGGATATTGCAATACCAAAACTTGTTTATAATATCAGAGCAAGTGTGGAAAGAAGTAAACGCCCAAAGGGTATCTTAGGGTCATGTGACCAGCATATAAAAACCGGCAGTGCCATGGGAGCTAAAAAGGATGATTTTGAATTCACAGTTCTTGATGTGGCTGAAGAAATTAGAGATGAGCACCCGGGATTTGAGGATCTGCAAGTCTCTGTGGATCGAGTTGGCGCAAATATGGTGTTAAACCAGAACTCGAGGGAGCCTGTTACAGAACCTGAAGAGATGGGGCCTTTATGGAAAATACTTCATACGGTCGGTGCAGACTGGACATATCCTTCTGTTATGTGGGCCGGGGAAAATTATTGTATGTTTATGGCTGATAATGAGGGTTGGAAATATATAATGGAGGAATTTACCCTTCATGTGGATAATACTCTTAAAAGTCCCTATGTAGTCAATACTGAGTGAGGTCACTCATACTTTGCAATCCTGGAAGGATTGAGAAGATTTAAAATACCTCACAAGTTTGAATTAATAACCATTATTGAACTTTATGCCAAATGGATAAGGAATGGAAAGCTTAAAGTAAACTCTGACTGGAACAAAGATATCCGTGCAAAGTTTACAGTTCAGGATCCCTGCAACATTGGAAGAAAAAGCGGGTCAAATAAAATTGTGGATGACTTACGATTTGTAATAAAACAAGTCGTTGGTGAAGAAAATTTTATTGATACTGTACCCAACAGAGATAACAATTATTGCTGCGGAGGCGGAGGTGGCGCCTTACAGGCTGGTTTTTCTGATCAGAGACGAGCCTTTGGCAGAACAAAGTTCAATCAACTCACTGCAACAGGTGCTACTTATGTGATTGCGCCCTGTCATAATTGTCATGGGCAGATTGAGGATATTGGAGAGCATTTTGGTGCCAATTACCATGTTGTACATTTATGGACTATGATCTGTCTTGCCATGGGTGTGTTGGGAGAAGATGAACGAACTTATCTTGGACCGGATCTGGCTGAAGTAGGGCTTTAAGT
>JAIOSM010000230.1 GCA_021107575.1 Desulfobacteraceae bacterium
TTACATGAAAAAATCAAAAATGTACTTTCCTGCCACAAAAAGAACACAGCAACATAGTATTGCTTTAATAATATGGGCAGGAACATATTTTTGGCATCTTGCGCCTAAGTACATCCCAAAAAAACCTCCAATGCCAAAAAGAATTCCTAAATACCAGTCTGGAGCAACTGAAATATCGGGGTAAAAAAGTGCAAGAGTCTGATAAAATATTACTCCGGCAAGTGAAGTAACAAAAGTTCCCATCAATGCAGCACCTGCAATTACATAAACAGGCAGATGAAAGAATGTAATAAAAAATGGTGCTATAATTGATCCTCCACCAATTCCATATATTCCGCCAATGATCCCTACGATAAAACATAGGAAAAAGACAGCCAATGTTGAAAATGAAAACTTTTTGTTCCCAAAATTAAACTCAATGCGTCTTAAAGAAAACAAAGCATTAGTGACAATAAACTGAGATTTATTATCAGATGTTTTAACTTTTGTTTTAAAGGTATCGTTTAAGAGTTTTAATCCAATATAAAACAGGACAAATCCCACAAAGAATTTAAAGTTTTTTGGGTCTGGCAGGAATTTAATCCTGACCCATGCTCCTATCAACACTCCGGGTAAAGTTCCGATTATCACAGCCCATGTTAATGGCCAGACCATGCGTTTTTCTTTAATAAATCGCCAGACTCCGCTTGGAATGGCAACAATGTTAAACAATTGATTTGTGCCGCTGACTGATGGAGCAGTATAATGCAATACACTCATCTGGAAAGGGAGCAGAAGAAAAGCCCCGGACACACCTCCCATTGATGTGAAAAAAGAGACTGTAAAAGCTACTAGAGGCGGTATGAATATATATGTTTCAACGCCAGAGGCAGGGAAAAATATATATAAGCATTCCATTATTTTTTATCCCCAGAATTTTTATTATTAAGTTTCATTAAAGTTATCTATAGTAATATCAATTCCGTTAGTCAAGGGCAATATTGAAGCAAAATCTGTAAAGATAAATAATCTTATCAAAGTTGTTCATTGTGATAATTTTTTTTGTGGATAATTTCCAGTCTATGGATAATTTCCAGCCTTTCTGATTGTTGATAATAAACTTTCTCATGTCCTAACCTATTGTAATATTATGGCTTTCTTTTGTTTGACAGTCTTGGCACATCAATTGCTATTGGTATAATAAAAAACTAATAAAGGAGATACTATGATAAAAAAAATACAAATATCAGGTCTTTGCATTAATTGTTTAAATGTGGATAAATGCAGTTATCGAGTGAATCACACCAAGCCAATCATTTTTTGTGAAGAATTCTCATGCAGTGATCCATCAGAAATAAAAAACACTGCTTTTAAAGCTGTTAGCCAAGAGAACAACTCAATAATTTCAATAAGTAACGGGATTTGCTGCAATTGTGAAAATATTGAAATATGTAATCTGCAAAAAACAGATCAAAATGTAATGCATTGTGAAGAATATAGATAGTTTAGGAGATAATTTATGAATACGTACACGAATACTGTTTTGGAAATGCTCAATGATAAATACCCCTGGGAAAAGGAGTATATTCAATCTGTAGCAGAAGTTTTTAAATCTATTGCACCTGTTCTGGATTTCAATATGGAGTATCAAAACAACAGGATACTTGAGCAACTGGTTGAACCTGACAGATCAATAAGCTTTAGAGTCCCCTGGAGAGATGATCAAGGTCGGGTTCAGGTCAATACAGGACATCGTGTTGAGTTTAATAATGTATTGGGTCCATATAAAGGGGGACTTCGATTTCATGCCTCGGTTACCTTGAGCATTATTAAGTGTCTTGGATTTGAGCAGATTTTCAAGAATGCATTAACAGGCCTGCTTCTGGGTGGTGGAAAAGGTGGCTCAGATTTTAACCCCAGAGGCAAGTCAGATAATGAAATAATGAATTTTTGTCAAAGTTTTATGTTGGAACTTTCAAGGCATATTGGAGCATCAACTGACGTTCCAGCAGGTGATATTGGAGTAGGCGGAAGAGAAATTGGTTACCTTTTCGGCATGTATCGCAGAATGACCAAATCTTTTAAAGGTGTTTTGACAGGAAAGGGCATTGCATGGGGCGGAAGCTATTTAAGACCAGAAGCCACAGGATATGGGGTGGTTTATTTTGCCGAGGAAATGCTGAAAAATGTTGACGATGATATTGAGGGCAAGATTGCAGCGGTTTCCGGGTTTGGTAATGTATCCTGGGGTGTTGTGAAGAAGATAAATGAGCTTGGAGGTAAGGTGATTACTCTTTCGGGACCTGATGGGTTCATTCATGACCCTGATGGTGTTACAGGAGAAAAAGTTGATTATATGCTGAGATTGAGGCTGAGTGGAAATGATGTTATAAAAGATTATGCAGACCATTTTAAAGTGAAGTTTTATCCTGGTAAACGACCATGGGAAGTCCCTTGTGATATTGCTTTCCCTTGTGCAACACAAAATGAATTTAATCTTGATGATGCAAGAACTTTGGTAAAAAATAATGTCAAATGCCTTGTGGAAGGGGCAAATTTGCCTGTAACACTTGATGGTATGGAGTTTTTGGAAAATGCAGATATTCTTTATGCTCCGGCAAAGGCATGTAACGCAGGAGGAGTTGCCTGTTCCTGCTTTGAAATGGCACAAAATGCCAGTTTTATGAACTGGACAGAGAAAGAGGTTGATGCAAAACTTCATCAGGTTATGACACATATCCATGATCAGTGTTATGAAACTTCTGCTGAGTTTAATAAAAAAGGTAATTATGTGTTCGGAGCAAATGTCGCAGGGTTTAGACGTGTCGCAGACGCAATGCTTGATCAGGGATTAACCTGATATATTGACTTTTATTTAACAGGAGTTATTTTTCTTTTTTCAGTTCCATATCAGAAATTTTGATATGGAACTGGTTGAAACTGTAAAAACATGGATCAGAGCAATATAAATGAAAACTATTGATGTCAAAGCTGAAGACCAGCAGCAACTTATTAAAAAACTTCAAAAGCAGAATGATAAACTGCAGAAGTTTTATAATGAGTATAAAAGAGTCTGCCGAAATGAAGAAGAAAGAATAAAGGAACTCTATTGTCTGTATCAGGTTGCTCAGTTTGTGGTTATTGAAAGTGACATGGATGTGGCACTGGATAAAATTGTTCATATTGTCCCATATGGATGGCAATATACAAAAGAATCCTGTGCCCGTATTACGTTTAAAGAAAAAAAATATTTTTCATTCGGCTTTTTTGAATCCAGAGTGTGCCAAAGTGAAGAAATTTTAATAGATAATCAGATCATGGGGACAATAGAGGTTTTTTACAAGTCAGAACTTGGATCAAAATCAAATGATCCTTTTTTACTTGAAGAAAGAAACCTGCTTAAGGGTATTGCAAATATAATCAGTTTTTATGTGAAAAAGCAAAGTGATGATGAAAATAGAA
>JAIOSM010000278.1 GCA_021107575.1 Desulfobacteraceae bacterium
TTAGATACCTTATACCTTTATCAAGCTTTTTAAATATAAATAATTTTTAATGTTATAAATATGTTATATGATCTAAAATCTGGAATGAATGCTTTATTGAAGTTTGATAATGGGATTTAATTAATAATTTAAGGAATTATGCATAATGAACGCTAAATTTGAAAGTTCAACTGATGAGATAGGTATGAAAATACTTCAGGAACTTCAGATAAATGCAAGAATGACCTACAGTGAAATCGGCAAAAGAGTTGGATTGTCATCGCCCGCTGTTGCAGAACGAATATATAAAATGGAAGAAGCAGGAATAATTAATGGATATCACGCTGACATAAATCCAAATATTTTTGGGCACAATATTCTGGCTTTTATTACTTTAACAACTCAACCAGAAAAATATCAAAAAATTTATTCTTTTGCTGAAAATGAAAAAGAGATAGTCGAATGCCACCATGTAAGTGGTAATGAATCTTTAATACTAAAAGTTGTATCAGTTTCCATATCACATTTGGAAAGTATGGTTGAAAAATTAAGTAAATTTGGTGAGACTAAAAGCTCGATCGTATTGTCTTCACCTGTAAAGAAAAAAATGTTGGAATCTATTTAATTCTGGTAATCTTTAAACAATTAAGGCTGATAAATGGCCAATTTTTGATATCTACAGATAGCATGGACTGATGGTATCTACAGTCACGAGTAAAAATTTAAAAAAATCCATAAACTTCCGAACTCATAAATTACTGGACAAAAGTTATGATAACTTGCATGATCAAAATTATTTCCCCTTAAAATTTTGGTTATGTATTTTTTTTGTATCTTTTATAATCTTAGGTTTTGAATGCTCGGTACAGGGATAATTAGACAAAACTCCAACTCAGTTTAAAATTGAATTTCTGATCAAAAAAAACAAAATTCCCTTTTTGCTCCGTGTCCATTAAAGATATAATCTTCCAGAAGCGGCAAATTGCAGTTACAGTATCTCTACGTTATAATTTTTAAAACTTATGCCGATGCTGTAAATATAGCTCTTACAGGTGCCGGATAACCTTCGATTGTCTTAGTGTGATCTTCCGGGTCAAAAAAGTTTATAAGAGATTCTGTTTGAATCCAGTCAGTCTGCCTCTGCTCTTCAATCGTTGTTTTTGACACATCTATACATTTGATATTGGAAAACCCTGCCCTCTCAAGCCAGGATTGCATACATTTAATATCCGGTATAAAAAAAACATTCCTCATTTTGGCATATCTTGATTCAGGAAAAAGACATAATCCTTTCTGAGATTCCAGAACAAGATTTTCAACAATAAGGTTCCCTCCTCTCCTCATGAGCTTATGTATTTCCTGCAACATCTCAACAGGTGATTTCCTATGATATAAAATTCCCATACAAAAGATAAGATCAAAATACTCGTCCATAACCGGCAAAGTATCAAATCGAATGGGGAGACAAAAAACATTTTCAAGTTGCAAATATTTTTGCAATGCAAGATATTGAAAATAAAAAGAATGCTGGGGTTCAACTCCCAATGCTATTAGAGGATCCTCAGCAGCAAGTCTGAACATATAATACCCATTGCTTGAACCAATGTCTAAAATTCTCTTGTCCTTAATATCTCCAAGGTGGTTTTTAATACGGTCCCATTTCATCCAGGACTGCCATTCTGTATCAATATCAATTCCAAAAAAATCAAAGGGGCCCTTTCTCCAGGGGCAAAGTTCATGTAGAGTTTCCTTCATTTTACCGAGATCTCTATCGTTTATGTCAGACTCTTTACCAATCACTATCTTTCTATTATCTAAATCAATCATGGAAGGTTTTATTTGGGGAAGATTTTTAAGAGCTTCATTGAAATCATAAGCATTCCCTTTGGGATTATCAAAAAAAACTCTTTCCTGCTTTATACTACTTTCAAGCTCTTCAAACCAGTTATCTATTTTCAACTCTTTATGTCTTAAAAGCAATTTTTCCATATATTTATTCTTTAACCCTTATGCGATTATTTATATCCGATCTTTTATATGCAATCATGGAAGCAAAATTAAACCATTTGAGAAAAATGTCAAAATTTTTAAACCCGGCATGTTTTATTCTCTTTTCATGATCTTCAATTGTCTCTGGTATGAGCACTCTGTCTAAAGCGTCCCTTTTCTGGCTTATCTCAAGCTCGGAATAACCATTTTCCAACTTAAATCTCTTATAAAAATCTTCCTGCAGCCTCTTAAAGGTATTATTATCGTGGGTGATCTTCTCTGTCAGCAGAAAGATTCCTCCTTTGACAAGCCCTTTATAGATATGGTCTACAAGCTCAGATCTCTTATCCATGTTAAAAAACTGCATTGTTAAATTAATGACTACAACAGAAGCATTTGATATTCTGATATTTTCTATATTATCACAAACCAAATCTATAGATCCTTTTTCAGCTTTCCCAAGTTCCGCTCTGTATTTTTCGATCATGGGAGCAGAATTATCAACTGCAATCATAGAAAACTTTCTTTCCTTAAATACATCTAATATCATCAATCCGAGATTTCCATTTGAGCAGCCCAGGTCATATATCTGTGTCCCATCTTTATAAAAACGTTGGGTAAGCAATGCCTGATTTTTTATACTCTCCTGATACAGAGGGACAGACCTGTCCAGCATATCATCAAAAACATTGACTACTTTTTCATCAAACTTAAAGGGTAAAACCTCTTTCATTTTCTGTGCAAAAATTCTATCTCTTTTAATTGCTTTATTCATTATATACAGCCGCCTTCTTTTATATTTGCTTTTTAGTTTAACACGCCGTATAATACTACCTAAATTAGAGCTTCTTTGCAAACCCTGCTAATTTACCGGGTTGATTTACTTAACCAATTTACTTGTTTGCATTTGCTTATACTTGTTTGCACTTTTATATAGGGAGGACATCATGGAAATCATAGGTATTGATGTCGGCTTTGGATTTACAAAAGGATATAATGGTAAGAATCAGGTCATTATTAAATCCATTATAGGAGATGCTGCTGACATTCAATTTCATTCGCCGTTAGGTGATAATTCTGCTGCGTCAAATTTACATATCACTTTAAATGACAAAAGCTATTTTCTAGGTGATTATGCTGAGCTCCAATCAAATATTCGGGATTATACCCTGGATCAGGACAGGCTGATTGCTGATTTTGTAAAAATACTTGCTATTGCTGTTGCAGGAATATGCTGTGACGGAAAAGAACCTTTGCATGTTGTTTCCGGTCTTCCTGTAGGTTTCTTAAGAAGAGATACTAAAAAATTTAAAGAAGCGCTCCTGGGTGACCATGAAATAACTTTTCATAATCGAGGGGAAAAAGATCTTACAAAAACCATTTCCATTGCTAAAATTCATATAATTCCCCAGCCTATTGGAAGTGTTTTTAATCTTATATTCAATGACTCAGGCAAAATTGTAAACAAAGAACTTGCCATGCAAAAACTTGGAGTCATGGATATTGGCTTTAAAACTACAGATTTCAGCATATTTGACCGTCTTCAATATATTGAAAGAGGATCTTCCACATTGGATGTAGGAATATCAAAATGTTTTACTGTTATTTCAAACAAGCTGAAACAGGAGAGTAATATAAATCTGGAACTCTACCGGATGTTTAAATTTATTGATTCCGGCGCAATTAAAATTAAAGGCAGAGAGTATAATATAACTAACCTCAAAAAAAGAGTTTACAGCCATTTTGCTTCAGCTATCACTTCAGATTTAACCCGTTTATGGGCAGATGACTGGGATCTTGATTCCATTCTTCTTACCGGTGGTGGCAGTCTTGAGCTGATTGAATATCTGCTTCCTAATATCGAAGGTGGAGTTATCCCGATTTCAAAAGCCATTGATGCAAGATTAAACAATGTTTATGGATACCTTAAATTTGGCAGATATAAATGGGGATACAGTGGTTCAAAAACAGCTTCTTCTTCAAAAAAAGTTAATAAGAGTCAGGCAAGCGAAGATATGAACAATGAAGAATTTGAGGCCACTGACAATGAAGGTCCCAAGCCTACTAAACCCACAAAGGGACTATCGTGGTTAAAGAAAAAACAGGCTTAAAACGTTTAAAATCATTGGACAACAATGAGTCAAAATAATATCAAAGCCATACTGCAAAAACTAACTGATGACTCCATCTCTATCAATGAAGCAGAAACTCTTCTTAAAAAATTTTATTTCGAGGATATTGGCTATGCCCATATAGATCATCACAGATCCATTAGAAAAGGGTTTCCTGAAGTTATCTTTGGTCAAGGGAAAAGCAGCGACCAGATTATTGGCATTATAGAAAAAATGATTGACAAAGATAATATCATTCTTGCTACACGTGTCAATAAAGACAAAGCAGAAAATATTCAAAAAAAATTCAATAGTGTCGAATATTATGAGGATGCAAAACTCATACAATTAAAGCAGAAAGAGCCTGATGTCACAGGCCATGGGGAAATACTTGTAATATCCGCCGGCACATCTGATATTCCTGTAGCAAAAGAAGCTTTCCTTACAGCAAAGGCAATGGGGAATAAAACAAAATCAATATATGATGTCGGCGTTGCAGGCATTCACAGACTTTTTGCCCACAAAGATATCATTGAAAATGCAAGCGTTATCATTGCTGTGGCAGGCATGGAAGGAGCTCTTCCAAGCGTTGTGGCAGGACTTGTCAAATCACCGGTGATTGCAGTTCCCACCAGCATTGGTTACGGCACAAGTTTCAGCGGCCTTACAGCTCTTTTTGGTATGCTTAACTCCTGTAGTTCAAATGTTTCAGTTGTGAATATTGATAATGGATTTGGAGCCGGCTACATGGCCTCTGCAATAAATCACACCGGCCTTTCTTATTAGTTTCCTAATCAGTTAATTGGAAGCTTGATAATAAACGTTGATCCATGTTCAGGGATGGATTCGACTGTAATTTCACCTTTGTGATTCTCCACAATAATAAAATATGATACTGAAAGACCTAAGCCGGTTCCTTGATCAGGACCTTTGGTTGTAAAAAAAGGATCAAAAACACGCTTTGCAATATCATCACTCATTCCAGGGCCATTATCTTGTATTTCAATACATACCTTCTTATCCTCTTTGGAAAGTGAAATTAGAAATTGAGGCCTGGCTTCATCACCTGCATTACCAAACTTACCAAACATGGCTTCAGTACCATTTTTCAAGATATTGAATATAACCTGCTGGATCATGCTTGCCTCGCACATAATATCAGGCAGATTTCTATCATACTCGCGGATAATTTCTATATCTCTAAAATCATACTTTTTCTTCAAATTATAATCATGTTGAGCTAAGTCAATTGTCTTATCAATAAGATCTGGAAGATTATTAAATACTTTTATACCTGTTTGTTTGTGGGCAAATGAAAGCATGTTCTGAACAATTGTTGCAGCAGTATCCCCTGCTTTATTTATATTCTCAAGCATCTCGGGGATTTTTCTTTTTGATAAATAATTCTTTAGTATCTCCATGGATGTTCCAACTTCAAGAGCAGTGTTGTGATTAGCGGGCAAATCTTCTAACAATCTGTTTTTTACAACCTGTGCATTCTGCATCATTCCTGCCAGAGGATTATTTATTTCATGGGCCATGCCTGCTGCAAGGCCTCCCACAGAAAGCATCTTTTCAGACTGGATCATCATCTCTTCAAGCCTGACCTGTTCTGTTACTTCATCTATTCTAATAACCGCACCTTTTATAATTTCATCAACCAAAGGATAAATTGTTATATTTTCATAGCAAAGGTTCCCATTAATTTGTCTTGGAATTTTAGTCTCTCCTGTTACTTTCTGATCTTTCATTGCATGAGTAATTTTTTCAAGTTGAGGTTCCAGATATGGAAAAACAGAGCACAATTTCTTACCCTTTACTTCAGCAATTTTTATGCCGGCATAATTTTCAGCTTTTGAGTTTAATTCGGTAATTTTAAAAAAATTATCAACTCCTATCAAGGCTGATGGCATTGAATCTATAATGCTGTCAATATAATTTTTTGCATCTCTTAACTTTCTGTGAAGCAACATATTGTTTAAACCATCAGTAATTCTTTGCCCGATTTGTTTAAAAAAATCCTGCTCAGCCAGTGTCCAGACTTTTTCTTTATTGCATTGATGCAGGCCGAACAGCCATGTCACATCTTCTTCAACATGAATTGGCAGAGTCATCATGGATTGAATATTATACTCTTTACTTGCTTCACTGTTAAGCTGATTTATTTCTTGCTGATTAAAAACACATATGCCTCCGCTTTCTGCTAATTTCGATATTTCATTAACAGCTTTTTGACTCATTTGCACTTTTGTATTTCTATCCATAATTCTGGCCGAGTCAGGAAAATCATATTCATTTAGTACTTCAAACTCATGAGCATTCATATTAAAATGCCCGATCCATACCCTGTCACATAAAAAAGCCTTCTGGACTTCATTAAGAACGTTATCAAGCATGGCATCAAGATCAGTTGCGCTTATTATTATCTGGTTAATTCTATTTAAACTCATCCGTTGGAGTTCTAGTATTTTCCGATTAGTTATATCCCGTGCAGAAGTTATTACAGCAACCACCTCGCCTTTTGATGAAAATTCAGGGCATAGCAACCAGTCGAGCCACACACCCTGGGGAAGATAAAATTCACTCCTTCCGGTTTTCTTTGTGACAAAAACTTTTTCAATCTCTCTTTTCCAATGATTAGCTAAATCTGATGAAAATCCAAGCTCTTCATGAGTTTTCCCAATCATTTTACCCGGCTCTAGCTTAAGATATCTGACAGCCGGGCTCACATAAAGGTGACGATAAGATCTGTCAAAACGCATAATTATATCATCGAAGTTCTCAGTCAAAGCTCTAAAAGTTTCCTCATTATCTAAGAAGTTCTCAATCGCATATTGTCTATCAATCGCCAGTGCAACCTGATTGGAAATAGAAACAAATAAATCCATATTCTGTTTTGTAAAAATATCCGGGTCATCATTACTGTACATTGCCATAACACCTATGACCTGATCTGAAATAAACAACGGAGCCCCAATCCAGACAGCAGGGACTATGCCGCAAACTCTTCCTTGCTTCTCCCTTTCTTTTAATCCTTCTTTAGTAAGAAAAAGTGGTTCCCTTCCTGTTATTACTTCTTTTGTAAGAGATGGTATTTTATACGACCTGGGGTCAAACGCGGTACTGCCATCAAGTGAATCTTCATGATAAGGAAAATACAGCAAGTCTTTTTCTTTATCCATAATAGAAATAAAAAAATTAGGTAAAGGCAGCAACTTTTTTAAAGACTCATGGATTGATTTATACAACTCTTCTAAATCAATGGTTGTATTGACAGCATTTGATATATCAAAAAAAACCTGATTAATTTTTTCAGCATATTCCAGATCTCTGACTTCATTCTGAAGTTTGCCTAATGCATGCTCAAGCTTTCTAATGTGTGAATTATTGTTCTCCATAATCTTTATTTCTATAACAAACGTTACATTGGTTTAATTTTATTTTGTTTAATCTTATATAACAGATAATTAAATCTTATAGAATCAATATAAATAAAAATTCTGCTTGACATTGCCTTGGATTCAAGTATATTAATTTACAAATACTAATAAAGGTTTATAAATGCTAAATAAAAATTTAATCAACATACTGCTAGTCCTGATAATTATTGTGGAGGTCCTGATTACCTCCATTGACCGGGGCACGTAGTGGCATAGACCTTAACTAATCTTCACAAGCCGTTATCAGCCCCAAAAGGGCAGATAACGGCTTTTTTTGTTTTTAGGAGAAAATAAATGAGAAGCGATACAGCAAAAAAAGGAATTAACAGGGCACCACATAGAAGCCTGATGAAGGCAATAGGCTTTACTGACAAAGAGATTGAGAAACCTCTGATTGGAATTGCCAACTCTGCAAATGAACTTATTCCAGGGCATATGCACTTAGACAAAATAGTTGATGCAGTAAAGGCAGGGGTCAACATGGCAGGAGGTACTCCAATGGCTTTTTCCACAATCGGAGTATGTGATGGGATTGCTATGAACCATACAGGGATGCATTATTCCCTTGCAAGTCGTGAGCTGATTGCAGATTCAATTGAAGTTGTTGCAACAGCCCACCCTTTTGATGCAATTGTCATGGTCCCGAACTGTGATAAAATAGTGCCTGGCATGCTCATGGCAGCAGCCCGCCTTAACATCCCGACCATTTTTATAAGTGGTGGTCCCATGCTTGCAGGGATACATCCTGATGATCATAATAAAAAGATTGACCTTGTGAGTGTGTTTGAAGCAGTGGGAGCAGTCAATGCAGGAA
>JAIOSM010000336.1 GCA_021107575.1 Desulfobacteraceae bacterium
TAAGGCGCTGAAATATATTTCTTTGGGCAGTTATTCTATTCTGCCTTGCAATAGCTTCCTGAACCCCTCCATATACTGCTCTGGCAATCAATTCACCAAGTTTGGTATGTCCTCCCGCATTATCAAGAATGTTATCAATAAGATTGCCTTTGCCCTCTACAATCAAAACATTATCAGTGCCTGTGCCTGTGGCACGATATTCACCATTCTCATAACTTGACCTGATGTCCATGTCAAGGAGAGCTGCAGTTTTTGCTTCTGTCACTGTTATAATTGCTCTTGTCATGGCTCTTTTGCTCATTTTCATATTGGACATGATAATAATATTGATTGTTCCTGGTTCATAAAATCTGCCTTTGTCTTTTCCCATTCTCATTGCATTGGAATTTATCCCGGCTGTTACAAAAGCATAAACCTCAAGTGCTTTAAAACTTTCTTTTTTTACAGCAAGGTTATTCATATCGGCACCGGTGATGAGAATGCTTGTTTTATCCTGATTAAGTTTCAAAGCTGAACATATCCGCTTTCGAATTGAATCAACACCATGGTCGTGATCAATGAGCCAGTTTGAAGGAGGTGTGTAATGGTTTACAAGTGTTTTAATTCCATCTCTTTGTCCTTCAAGAGTAGAGAGCGTTGCCATGGGTGTTTTTAAGTCAATAACCAGAGTTCTGTTTTTAAAATCAAGAATATTTGTTTCATCAATTCTGATGTCTTCAACATAACCAAGGTTGCACTCAATTTTGCGGATAGTAGTGATTTTTTTATCAAGAACTCTGTTCTCATCTGATGCAAATTCTTTTCCATAAATGGACGCTGCAAGCCATTGAACAAAATAACCAGTGTTAGTGGCTGCTCTGCATGTCAGGTCACAGGGGAAATAATAGATTCTCTTATTTTTTACAGCATCAACATCTTTCCATCCCGGGAGAGTCAGAATTTTTTTTTCTATTTCTTTGTCTCTGCCACACCCATAGAGAATTTCAGGATTAAATCGCATCCATTCTTTTTTTGTCACTGTTATAATTTTACCATTCCTTTCAAAATCATGGGGAATCCCGCCTGCCAACGCAATGATTTCATTTTGAAAGGAGTCGCTTCCCGGAGTCATTAGCTTGGTGCGTCCCATGATCCGCATAACTCTTTTTCTTTTTTCAGATTTAATAAAACCGAGCTTCTTTGTAATAAGATCTATTTCATCATCGATTTTTTTTTTAAGGAAAAGAGCTTTATTCTCTTTGTCAAATATTTTTCCAAGAAGCAGTATGTTCTCAAATCCATTCGATAACGAAGATGTCCCAAGTCCAATTATTTTCACATCCTGGTTTTTAAAATGTTTTCGTATCTCTGTATGAAGGTTTGAAATAAAAATTAGATCAGGGTTTAAAGCTGCAACAGCTTTTACTGATGGATTAAAAAAACCTCCAACAACTTTTATTAAAGAGTCATTTGAAGGAAAAACTGTGTGATAGGTCATCCCTTTAAGGGAGTCCTCGGCATTAAGTTTGAATATAATTTCAGTTATTGTGGGCACTAGGGAGACAACCCTGTTTGGTATTTTTTTAATTGTAAAAGATTTTCCTGAATCATCAACAAACTTTACAGGAAAAGAAAAGCAATAATTTATTTGTAGAAATAAAATAACTAACAACAATAACAGGATTTTTAGTTTTTTCATTAGCAATATTCCTTAAATTTTTATTAAAGCGGGGCTAATCTGAAAAATTTGATTCTTTATTTTTTTTATAGCCCCTATCGTTTTATCTTGAACTTTAATCTTTTTAGAAATCATACCTCAGACTGAGAAAGAAGCTTCTTCCCGGTATAGGATAGCCCTGAACATATTCACAATCTTTATTAAAAAGGTTTTGAATCTCACCTCTCAAGGTGAACCCGCCATATTTTTTAGAATCAAAAATTTTTTTACTGACAGTAAAATTGGCAACTGTAAAACTGTCTTTTTCTATTACTGGTGGTGTCCACCCACCGTTTTCAAAATCGTCGATTTTCTGTTTTCCCGTGTAGCAAAGGCTTAGATTGGCAGAGAACCCTTCAAAATCGGAAATTGTGATGCCGTATGATATCTGAAGATCAGATATGTATTTAAGATCTTCATTAGTTTCCTTATCTTTATATTTAGTGAGATATGTAAGGCTTACATAGGGCTTTACCTCATAATCCCAGGAAAAAAAGGAACCTACATCATAGGTGAGGTTACCTTCAATGCCCTCTATTTCAGCTTTCCCAAGGTTTTTCCATGATTGGTCACCACCTGCTGTTGTATAGCCGACTATTTTATCTTTGAAATTGGTATGAAAATAGGTAACAGAAGAATCGAAAGAGGCATATGAGAAGTCTATACCAGCTTCATAAGTCCCACTTTTTTCCGGTTTTAAATTAGGGTTACCCACATAATTCGTCCACCAGAAAGTGTAATCCGCAGCCAACTGCTGTGCAGAAGGCATCTTGAATGCCTCGCCATAGTTTGCCCTTAGTTTAAAACCATCTGTAAGGAGATATGCCACGCCAAGTTGGGGAGATGTGTGATTATCTTTCTCTTTTTTCCCTTCCTCTTTCATATCAACTTTATATTTGTCATATCTCATGCCACTTGAAATTATGAATTTTTTATCAAAAAGCCTGGTTTTAGCAAATAAAAAACCGGCAGGATTGTCATATGTAGTTTCTTTCGGGGGCCAGGTATCATCTTCCATTTTGTAATTTACCCAGTCAATACCGGCAGTAAGAAGAAGGTATTTCTGGTCATAGGATACTTGTGCCTGGGCTCCCTTTTGATTGGTTTTCGTTTCAGATGGAATACCATCGTCCCATCCGTTAGGGTTGCTTGCTATGGGATCAAAATTTTTATCTTTATCCTTAGTGTTGAAATATCTGGTTTTCCATGAAAAAAGACCATCCTGAGTCTCGCCGTCATAACTAAAATCAATTGTTTTGTTGCTTGAATTGTTATAGTCATCAAGATCATTTTGACTCAGGTAGTCTGCTGTACCTATATGATCAGCATCATAACAATTGTAAATAATACCGATACGGTTGTTGGGCAAAAACTCATAACCTAAATTTAAATTTAAGTTGTCTTTTTGTTTATATCCTGTGTTGTGATATCTTTGACCATTGGCAGTGTCGTAGTCATCTTGAGACTCAGTAGTAAAGCTACCGGAAAAATCAAACGATTTATACTTCCCTGAAGCTCCCACGCTTTTTCCCTCATAGCCAAAACTTCCCAGTGTTCCTTCAGCAAAGAAAGTGGGCTTATCCTTTCCCTGCTTGGTAATAACGTTGATAACTCCCCCCATAGCCGCAGAACCGTATTGAACAGAAGCAGGTCCTCTTATTATTTCTACTCTTTCTATGTTAATAGTATCAATCTTGGCGGCGTTGCCTGTACCTGCTCTCCGACCATTGACAAGAATTAACACATGACCTTCAAGGTCATTACCATGGGTTGCTGTCCTGAAGCCGCGAATACCGATTGCATTTAAAGCACCCGGATATTTATGGCTGTGTCCTATAGCCTTTTCAGTCAATAACTCACCGAGATCTTTTGCTGATGAGGTTTTTATTTCTTCCTCATCAATAATTGTTACATTGGATGTGATCTCTCTTGTTTTCTCTTTTACTCTTCCTGCTGTCACAACCACTTCATCCATGGATATGATTTCTTCGGCCATTGCAAGCCCGGGAAGCACCAGGAAGCACATAATAACACTTAAATAAAATAAATTTTTCATTTTTCCTCTCAAAAAGTCTTGGCCCGGAAAATAAAAAACCCCGAACCGACAGTATCGATCCAGGGTGTCCCATATTTTACTCAAGATCATATAGTATTTTTTGTCCGTAAAAACACTACAAATACCCAGGCAGGTCTTCTGACTTTCGGATCATCCTAATAACCGCGCCTTCCCAATTTTCTAATAAAAAAAACAGTGGCATAATTTGCGGCTTTTGTCCCCGAATACAGCGGCGGGCCCGTCCCTGAATTTCACAGGGTTCCCTATTAAGCATTAAGCACCTGAATAAACTTTTTATTCTTAATTATTCCAAAGAGGAGGTATTGTCAAGATTTTTTATCAGTATGTCGATAATCTTTCTATGCCCAATCTGTTTATTCTATAAATGTTGTTAATATAGGTAGTTGATAAAACCTGTTGATGAAAAAATTAATCATACATTGTTTTTTACTCGTGTTTTTGACCTCACCTTGTTCTGCAAAAGATTTTATTGTTGAGGTTGTTGAAGAACAATATAAAGAAGTTCAGCATTATTCTAAATTATCTTACGCACCATATATTTATCATTCAATACATACGTGTTTTAAGAACAACTCTAAACTTATTGTTTTGACAGGCAAAAATCATGCTTATCGGCAATGGTTGCGGCAATATATTGCACAAAATAAATATTTTGTTATTCAGGTGCCGGAGAATGATAATAATACTTTTATATCATCTAAAGTTTATAAAATTGATGTAACCCAAATCCATCCTATAAAGCTAAGCCTGATAAACGGTAAAGATCAGTTTAAAATAAAGAGAGCTGATGGATTTGATCAGGATCAAGTCCAACCGGAGAAAAAACGCTTGGAGAAAAACCAGGAGAGCAGAGAAGCAACAGCAGAAAAAGCAGCGCAAGAGCGGCTTGACAAAAAAGAGGCTGAGCAAAAGCGCCTTGAACAGGAAAAAATACAAAAGGCTGAAGCAAAACGTAAAGCTGCTGAGGGTCAAGAACAGCAAGAAGAAGCAGAAAAAAGACGGCTTGAGAGAGAAAAAGAGCTTAGAGCAAAAGCAGATAAGGACGCACTGGAGGAACAAGAGCGAAGAGAGGCTGCGGAAAAGAGACAATCCGAGCGTGACAAACAACTTATAGCAAAAGCAGAGCAAGAAGCTCTTGAAGAACAAAAGCGCAGAGAAGCTGCAGATAAAAGATGGCTTGAGCGGGAAAAAGAACTCAGGGCAAGGATAGCCAAGGAAGCCCTTGCAGAACAAATGCGAAGAGAAAAAGCAGATAAAAGATGGATTCAGCGTAAAAGATGGCTCAAAGCCAGCAGGTATTACAATTAGTCCAGTCCGGGAAATCAATTTGATAATATGTAGCGAGAGCTTTGCACTAGAGCTCCATTTTTCAAAATTGACTTGCCTGAAGTTAAGAAAGCCATATGAACAACAGATGAATAGAGGCTTGAGTTGTTTCTACTCCTCGGGTGACGGTTCTCTCAGATAGCGCGTAATCAATGGTTCAGTTCGGTATAGAACATTCTCCGGGTCTTGAACCCCTGTAACATGCTTTTCAAGAAAAGCTATGGAATACCTGTTGATAATTTTAAATCGCTCATCTGTTCCGCTCATGAGTCGTGCTATTGTAGTGTTGGAAAATCGATTACTGAATGAAATATGGTTTGCCCCCTTGACCTCTACAAAATACTTTGGTGGCAGGAAAGCCTGATACATCTTGCCTGAGATTTTTGACATAGTGGAATTACTCCGTGCATGATGTTTTTCACGCTCCCCCAGAAAGAGCATTGATGGTATTTTTACACGTTTAAGCTCATCTATGGTGAATAGATATCCACCCGCACCTGTAGAAAACAGCAATACTGCTTTGATGCGGTAATCATAGCGTTTTTTGATAGTTCCGCAGAGTCCCAGTGCGGCGAAACCTCCCAGGGAGTGACCTCCTACAGCAATCTGGTTTTTGTTGATGAGGTTACTGAATGTGGGGTATTTCAATATTTCATCTATTGTGTGTTGCATCTCATCAATGCGGTATAGGTATTTTTTCCGGTCTTCCGGAGACGAGGATGAGATTTCCTTTGCTTGTCGCAGGAATTCCAGGCGGTTGAAGTCTTTTTTTTGATTGGTATGTA
>JAIOSM010000184.1 GCA_021107575.1 Desulfobacteraceae bacterium
GATCGGGTCGATAACCAGGGCTCTTGCTATTGCAACCCTCTGCCTCTGCCCTCCCGATAATTCATGGGGATACCGGTATAAAAACCCTTCCGGAGGTGTTAATCCAACAACTTCCAGCGCATCATGGATCTTTTCTAAATCATACAATCCTTGAGCTATCAAAGGCTCGGCTATGGTGCTGTGAATGGTAAGTCTTGGATTCAACGACTCGTAGGGGTCCTGAAATATCATCTGGATATTTTTCCTGAATTTCTTCAAATCATCTTCCTTCAGGCCTGCTATATCCTTACCCCCAATATATATTTTCCCGCTGGTTGGATTCATCAGCCTGACCAGTAATTTCGCTGTTGTCGTTTTTCCGCACCCACTCTCACCAACAAGTCCCAATATTTTCCCTTTCTTAATTTTAAAACTTATGTCATCTACAGCATGAACATACTGCTGGTTTCTTGAAAACAAGTTCTTTTTTAAAGGGAAATGCTTTGTCAGATGTTCAATATTTATCATTTCCATGAGATCCCCCTGTGACAGGCTAAAAAATGATCGGTTTCAATTTCAACAAATTCCGGTCTTTCGTTTTTGCAAATTTCCCGGGTATAACTGCAGCGGGGATAAAACCTGCACCCTTTTGGCGGATTCAATAAATTAGGCGGTTCTCCCGGCACAGGGTTTAATTTTGTTTTGAGGCCTTCAATACTTGGAAAAGATGACATTAAAGCAATTGTATACGGATGGAGAGGGTTGTCAAACAAAGCCAGGGTATTCGCATACTCAATAAGATTTCCTGCATACATCACTCCTATTTTATCACAGGTTTCCGCTATCACGGATATATCATGGGAAATATACATCATGATCATATTGAGTTTTTTCTGGATGATTTTTATCTCATCTATTATTTCATCCTGTACGATGACGTCCAGAGCCGTTGTAGGCTCATCTGCAATAATAAATTTCGGATCACATGCCAGGGCCATTGCTATTATTGCCCTTTGTCTCATCCCGCCGCTATACTCGTGGGGGTAGTTTTCCATTCTTTTTGGATCAATGCCTACCAGTTTGTATAGGTCACTGACCTTTTCTTTCGCCTCTTTTTTTTTAATAGTGTCATGGGCCATTATGGCCTCTATGATCTGATCTCCCACCTTATAAACCGGATTTAAGGCATTCATGGCCGCCTGGAATATCATAGAGATCCCTTTCCACCTAATCTTCCTCATCTCATCTTCTGTCTTTGGAACGATATCCTCTCCGTTAAAAAATATCTCGCCATGGGTTATCTTTGCATTCCCTGGCAAAAGTTTCATGATACACATCCCCAGCGAAGTTTTCCCGCACCCACTCTCTCCAACAAGTCCCATGGCCTCCCCGGCCATAATCGTAAAAGAAACATTATCCAGAGCACTGACAGGACCCTCACTAGTGTCATAAGACATTTGCAAATTTTTTATTTCAAGTACACTATCCATATATTCACCTTTTCTTCAGCCTGGGATTAACTATCTCTTCCAACCCAACGCCGATTAAATAAAAGGAGAAGGACAGCAGTGAAATACACAACCCCGGGGGGATCATCCAATAGGGGGCTTTAAAAACATATCCTTTTACAAAGCACCACTGAAGCATCATTCCCCAGCTCATGTTTGACGGGTCTCCAAATCCAAGAAAACTTAAGCCCGCTTCAACAAGAATAGCACCTGTAACCGTAACGGTTAGATAATAGAAGGCAATTGGCAGTACATTCGGTGCCAGATGTTTTACAATTATCCTTGTGTTGCTGATACCGGAAACTTTTGCAGACTCTATAAACGGTCTTTCTCTTAATGACAGGGTCTGAGCCCTGATGACCCTGGCAGTTACCGGCCAGAACGTAAAAGAGAGTATGAGAAGTATTATCCAATTGCTTTGCGTGCCAAAAATACCAGATATAACAATGAGCAGAGGAAGTATCGGAACAGTTAAGATAATATCTGCAAGTCTCATTAGAAGCGTATCCGATATTTTTCCATAATATCCTGCAAAAAGACCTATAGTTGTTCCCAGGGTTGTTGAAATCAGTGAAACCATTATGCCGAGTATAAAGGCCACCTGTGATCCTCTGAGCAATTGGGAAAACAGATCCTTACCAATATCATCGGTACCCAGCGGGTGTTTAAAAGAAGGCCCGACAGAGCCATTCACACTGAGATCTACACCAATTATCGGGTCATATATTGCAGGGTTTATCTGTATCCATATGGGTGAAAGAACAGCCATACCTCCAAAAATAAGCATGATAAACACGCCCAGCTTTATGAATGTACTCCTGCCTGCCAAATCCCAAATCTGCCTGATGAGGCTTTTTTTTTCTGTTTTATCTAAGGTGTAATTTAAGGTCTCCATTAGTAAGTTATCCTTGGATCTAGATACGAGTACGCTATGTCAGCCGCAAAATTGGCTAACAATACGACCATGGTAATAACTGCGAATGCCCCCTGCACAAGGGGGTAATCCTGCCTTAGTGTGGCCTCTACTATTGTCCTGCCTATGCCTGGCCAGGAAAAGATTGTCTCGATTAAAACCGCTCCGGCAATTGAAAATGAAATGCTTATAGCAAATGCAGTAACGATGGGCAGCATTGCATTTCGAGCAGCATGTCTATTTTTGATTACCTTTTCCTTTAACCCCTTTGCCCTGGCAGTCAGTATGTAGTCCTCTTTTAATGTTTCAAGCATGCTGTTTCTCATTAAAAGCAGATAGCTGCCAAACCAGAGGACAACATATGTTATCAGGGGAAGAATCAAATGATGCCCCAGATCACATATCTTTTCAAAGAGTGAAGGATCGAAAATCCACTTTTCCGGGGTTATCATTCCACCAAGGGGAAACCACTTGAGCTTAAATGCAAAGATCCACAAAAACATGATGCCGAGCCACGGCGTGAAAGTGGTATAAAACCATAGCCCAAGAATCACAAAAAATTTTTCTGCCTTACTACCTCTTTTCCATGCGATTGCTTTTCCTATAAAAATTCCAATGAGATAAGAAAGAATAACAGCTGTGGTGCTTAGAAAAATGGTATTCAACATTTTTTCCATTATGATACTCATTACAGGCCTGCCACTGTAAAACGAATTTCCGAAATCACCATGAATGAAGTTTTTGAGGTAAATAACATACTGAACTGCAATGGGCTCATCAAGCCCGAACTGTTTTCTTATGGTTTGTTTTGCTTCAGCGGTCATTGAAGGCGTTAATAGAAAAGAACTTGGATCGCTTGGCATAACTCTAAACATGAGAAATATGATACTGATCACGATGAAAAACGTGATGATAATCTGTACAATCCTGCCGATAATATATTTACCCATTTTCTCTTGTTATCCTAAATAGTGTTTGACCGAATATAGTTTCGCACATGAGGTGGTACTTATTTCATCTCATGTGCGAGGGACTATAATACATTGCAAATCCTTAAATACTATTAATTTTCACTTTCCCAGGTATATCCGGCTTTCTTCAATATTTTGACAGCTTTTTTAATCCTCTTTTTCATGCTCCATCCAGCGCCGTATGTTGGGCACTTAGGATCGGACCAGAATTGATTCACTGCCGGTATTACAGAATGCTGAGGTACGGCATATCCCTGTTGCAGTTTTTCTACAAAGAAGTCTTTATCAATCAAGTAATGAACAGCTTTTCTAAATGCCGGATCATTAAAAGGTGCTTTTGAGCAGTTAAACCCTATGAAATCCGTCCAGTCATTTCCCCACTCTACAATGGTCATTTTTTTGTCTGCCTTAAAATCATCCATACTGGCAATAGGAATTGAACAGACGTCTATATCACCGTTCTTCAGCGCTAAGGTTCTTAATTCCGAAGATGCATAGAATTTGAACAGGATCTTATCCACTTTTAAGTCAAACTTCAATGTGCCGCCTGTTCCTATGGGCATAGTGTAGTCCTTGAAGAACCAGTCCGAATTTTTCTC
This sequence comes from Desulfobacteraceae bacterium, assembly GCA_021107575.1. Taxonomy (GTDB): domain Bacteria; phylum Desulfobacterota; class Desulfobacteria; order Desulfobacterales; family Desulfobacteraceae; genus JAIOSM01. The sequence continues at coordinate 3,971 of JAIOSM010000184.1, forward strand.
AAGCAGGATATATGACCCTTTTTTCCAGTCAGCAAACTTAAAAGGACCTGCCCCCATTGGGTTTTTGATTTGATATTGGCTTATATATTTAGTTGGATCTTCCTTGGCTTTTGCTTCCTTTGCAATAACAGACCATTTTTGTTTCTGTAATATTATCATCATCATGGTTTTGTTATAAAAGTTGACATTCTTTTTTGTCAGATGATATTTCAGTGTATAGTCATCCAGAGCTTCAATCTTATCTATGATATCCACACAGTCCTTATAATTAGGCACCTTGAATTCTTTTATAAGGTCTATGGTAAATTTTATATCTGCAGCAGTCAGTTTCGTTCCATCATGCCATTTGATTCCTTTTTTCAGCTTTACGATTGCCGTATTGGCTGCGTTGTCGTACTTTAACTCGCCATCTGCAAGAAAGGGAATAAGCTCGCCACTCCCGGGAGCGATTCTATACAGGGCTGTTGGTTGATTCCACATCCCGCCGTTATATATATTGTTAATTATGGTCCAGGTATCACTAAATCCTGTACCTAGAGGATTTAAAATATCCGGCTCTTTTAAAATCCCTATCTTGAGTATATCCTTTGCTGTATCTCCACCTACCGGATCAATAGCGCATATGGAATCAAAAGATTGAGGACCTCCATATTGATTTATCCAATTTTTCCACCTCGTATTATTATATGCAGTGAGTTGTGTGTCACTGATAAGAGGTATCTGTGGGTTTTCATCAGCAATTATCTTTTGAAGATTAAACGCACTTTGCTGTGCTTTTGTCCGATCAAGCAATGTAAGCCAGTCAGAAGACAGCTTATCATACTTTGGATTTTTGTACTGCATGAAGTTCCATCCGTACTCATATATTTCAGCTTCACTGAAATAGTACTGCATATAGGAAGGGAATCTTTCTCCACCGAGATACCAGATGGTTGCATCATAGTCTCTGGCCCAGAATATTTTTTTAACAAGTGCACCCTTTTCCATTGCCTTTGCAGTTACGGGTATCCCGATTTTTTTCCACCACTCTGCTATAAACACAGCTTCCTGGTTTAATGTCGGGTCCGCACCCGGGGTCAATGTAAGAAGTTCCATAGGTGCCATCTTTTCTCCGCTGGGAAGTATCAATCCCTGATAGGCTTGGGCCTGTGGAATGTGCCCTAAAATGGTGCAAAGCATTGAAAATGCAAATATCATAGCTATGCATATAAATTGTCTTAATTTCATCTTTGAACCTCCATAAATTAATGTTTTCCTTTTTAACAAATTTCTCAAATATTCATGTACTCGCTTGATAAACCTAAATCCCAAACTCACCTCCTTTTTCTTTGTTGTAAAGGATACAATTTGTTTCCCTTGTTTATAATTTCGAAAGGGCTTTTGTTGCCTTTTTATTTCTCTCTTTTACTTCTTTGACCAAGTTCAACCAGCGATTTCCAACTTCATAAGCAAATTTTTTCTGAGCAGGAAAAAATTTATCCATATCTTTAAACATTAGATCAACCATTTGAGGCCCTTTTTCCGGGTCATTTTTCCGGATTCCCTTAGCCCATGTATGGATAATTGAAGCAGTTGTCTCTGCATGAAACTGGAACCCATAGCTGTATTTGCCAACTCTGAACGCTTGATTGACACAGTGTTTCCCCTTCATGAGCAACACGCTGTCCCGGGGTAGAGAAAAGCTGTCTTCATGCATTTCATAGAGCATCTGAGTACTGTCAAGGCCTGCAAGAATCGGGTCTTTTTCCCCTTCGACTGTCATTGTGATAGGGGTAAAACCAATCTCCCAACCATTATTGGAGCAATAGGATTGACCCAAAGCCCGGGTAAGGAACTGTGCTCCGAGACATAATCCCAATATAGGTTTTTGAAGTTTATGGAATTGACGAATAATATCCACAATAACCAGATTCTGAGGATATCCCTCATCATTATAGGCATTGGAAGGACCGCCAAGCACGAGAAGGCCGTCATATTGAGTCGCAGTATCGATATCTTTTTGCTCACCTTCCAGCAACCGAATGGTGGTTAAACTTACGCCCCGGTTTTTTAGAACATCCCCGATAGATCCTGCTGGTGCGAATGGACTGTTTTGAATGACAAGAATATGCTCCATTGACAGCTCCTGTGATTATTTTGCCGTATATTTGGTGCAGTTTAAAAACATGATAAATGTCATGTTTAATTTGACCATAATATATGAATATATCAATTGTCAACTAATTTTTAATAAAATTTTATTGCAAAAAAACATAAAATTTTTAAGGACTTCTATTTAAATGGCTTTGGAATAGTTTTATAAAATTAAAATAAAGATATGGATTATATTAAACAAAAATTGCTCATTATATGACATTAATTATATTCGGAGTGATTCACTGCTTGGAAGGAAGACGAAAGCCAAGGTAGGATCCTATATAACCGGTGACTGCACGCGTGGCTTCCTCTTTGTAGGCTGGAATAATCTTTCCATGCAACGACAGACTACGAACAAACGCTGCATCCATCACATTGACTGAAATAGCAAGAGCTTCCTTGAATCCATCAATACCACTTAGATCAAATGAATTATCAAAAAATTGATATATCCACTCGGCAAATATTGTCAAACGAGAAGCTGCCCCCTGTCTGACACTGGCAGTAGAGTCAATGCCAAGAAATAGTTTTTCACCAACTATATCCGTGGTATAAAATTCATAGGTCACTGAAACCATGATATCAGTTAAATCCTGCCAATGGGTGATTTTTGCATTTTTCAGTCGATTTTCATACAACAATAGCACCTTTTCAAAGTAACGTTCCGATAAAGTAACTAAAATCAGATCTATGGTAGAAAAGTACTGGTACACTGAAGAAGCAGGAACGTTTGCCTTTTGTGCTATTCTGTGTACAGAAGTTTTTTTGATTCCAATATCTATAATTAAAGCTTCTGCAGCGTCTAAAATTTTTTCGTGCCGCTCTTGGCTTCTAGCCTGTTTAGGCTTTCGGACAACTTGAAATTCATTTTGACCCACTGTTATTCACCTCTTTTAATTTCGTATCATGCCTTTTAATGTAATCTATACCATAAATAGTTTAGCATTTCTATATAGATAATCTGTGGTTTCAGAGCCATTATATGTTGTATGTGATGCATTGAAAATAGCTTATCAGGTTTTAATGTTTTATGCCGGGTTAAGTTTTCTTATAGAGCAGATAGACAGTTAAAAATAAATGAAATTGAACATAGTATATGCGA
>JAIOSM010000314.1 GCA_021107575.1 Desulfobacteraceae bacterium
GGTGAAGAAAGGTTAAAAGCTATTTTCAAAGCAAACCCTGACCCTTTTGTGGTGTACGATGTCAATGGCCATCCATTATATTTAAACCCGGCTTTTACTGAGGTTTTTGGGTGGGATCTAAATGAAGTACAAGGGAGACGTATTCCTTTTGTACCCAAGGATCAGGAAAAAATATCTACAGAAAAAATAAAAGAGATTTACAAAACCGGGAATACTGTTCAATTTGAAACAAAGAGATTAAGCAAACAAGGGAATACTATTGATATCCTTCTTAGTGCTGCAATAATAAAGGATGTCCATGGGATAAACAATGGACTTGTTGTTAATTTGAAGAATGTTACTGAACAAAAAAATATAGAAATTCAACTCAGGCAGTCCCAGAAAATGGAGGCTATTGGGACACTGGCTGGCGGGATTGCCCATGATTTCAATAATATTCTATCTGGAATTTTTGGATATGCTCAGTTGACAGAATTGGACCCCGATGATGGAGATAAAGTAAGAAAAAATACAAAGCAGGTGATTAAATGTGCTCAAAGGGCAGGCGATCTTGTGCAACAGATCCTGACGTTCAGCAGACAGGCTGAACATAAAACATACCCGCTAAAATTATTTTTAATCGTCAAAGAAGCGATAAAATTTTTACGTTCTTCCATACCTGCAACAATTTCAATACAAGACAAGATATCATCTAAGGCAACAGTGCTGGCAGATCCAACCCAGGCACATCAGGTAGTCATGAACCTTTGTACAAATGCCTACCATGCGATGCGTGATTCCGGCGGAACTTTATCCATAGAGCTGGACGATATTGAAATCACTCAGCAGGAGAATTTCACAACAGATTCTTATAAGCCTGGAAAGTATATCAAACTCGAAGTAAGAGACACAGGCCAGGGTATGGATAAAAAAACTCTGGAAAGAATATTTGAACCGTATTTCACCACAAAGCAACTGGAAAAAGGAACCGGTCTGGGGCTTGCTGTGGTTGACGGCATTATAAAAAAGCATAACGGATTTATCAGAACTTATAGTGAGGTCGGGCTTGGTTCCACATTTCAGGTATTCTGGCCTGTAATTGAAAAAGATGATTCTTCCGGTATTCCCGAGGAAAAAAACAGAGATTTACTCAAAGGGACTGAGCAAATAATGCTCGTTGATGATGAGATTAATATTTGTGACACATCCCGGGTACTTCTTGAAAAACAAGGATATAAAGTGATAATTTTTCAAGACGGATTGTCTGCATTACAGGCCTTTACAGAAGACCCTGATTTTTTTGATCTTGTTGTCACTGACATGGCTATGCCTCAGATGGCTGGAGATGAACTATCCACACAGATTTTAAAATTAAGAAAAGATATGCCTATTATACTTTGTACTGGGTTCAGCGAAACTATGTCTGAAGAAAAGGCAGCATCTTTAGGTATTAAGGGATTTTTATTGAAGCCTATTGCTATGAATGACCTTTCTCATAAGGTGCGTGAAGTACTGGATAAAAAATAGAGGCGAGTTTTTAAGGAGATAGGGATATGAAATCAGTCTATTTATTATTTGAAAGGCCGAATATGTATTTTGGTAATCGTTGTTATATAGGGCTGTTAATCATTCTATAGCGATTCTCAAAATAATGTTCTAAAAATTTAATTGATCTTTGCTTTAAAATTTGGCATGTATTTTTTTATTAATATTGTCAATATTAGTAGTGTGTGGTAAAAATATAATAGATCACAAAAAATTTCAACATATGTATGTTTAATAAATAATTAAGGGATGCAGGATGCCGGATAAACCTGTTATCAGAGTCGGGTGTTTAAGAACCGCAGATCATTTGATTGCCGGGGTCACGAAAGAAAGATTAGAAAAAAAGGATGTTGATTTTTCTTTTTTTGAAATGGACCTGGTTGTTATGAATGCCCTTGAAGAAGTGTCAGATTTATTGGTTAAAGGAGAGATTGACGGGGCCTATGTCCCGCTTCCTTTTTCCATGGATCTTTTTAGACGTGGGCTTGATATTAAACTTCTTTTATTTACCAACCGGGGCGGCGGCTCAATTGTAAAGAATAAAGCGGCTTGTATAAAACGTGTTCAGGGTTTTAAAAATAAAATAATTTTAACACCCTGTCTATTGTCAGTCCAGAATATGCTTTTGCATAAAATATTTTTTTCTGCCGGGCTTACTTTTGGGCATGGCAGCGAGGATCAATATGATGTGTTATTGGAAGTTGTTCCTTCCAACATTATAGCTGAGATGCTTGAAAATGATTCTGACAATGAAATTGGTGGTTTTGTAACGCAGGAACCCTTCGGAATCAAGGCGATTAAGTATGGAGATTGTGAAGAGTTTTGTAAATTTGATTCCCTTTGGCAAGGTCACCCTGATAGTGTTTTTGTGTTAAGGGACTCTGTAATTAAAAATAACCCTGAGCATGTAAGAGAGCTTGTCCGTGCATTTATTGAATCAGGCGAAATAATTGCTCAAAGTAATGACGACAATTTAAGATCGTATGTAGAAACTTTTTTCAGGCATGACCGAAAAATTGTAAATAGTTTGCACTTGGCAATAAAAGGTATGTTTGCTAAACCAAAATTTTTACCTGATTATTCAGTTATGGAAATTGTTCAGGATTATATGGTTGACCAAGCAGGTTTGATGGCTGGGAAAATAGATATTAAAAAGTTTATTGATGCAGGTTTTGCTGAATAATTAAGGTGAGGTTAAAGAAGTTTTGAAAATAGAAATTGAAAAAGTATCAAAAAGTTACACCAAGAGCTATAAAAAAGAACATGTTGTTTTAAAAGACATAACCTTTCAGATAGATGAAGGAGATTTCGTAATTATACTTGGAGAATCAGGCTGTGGAAAGACAACACTTTTGAATATGCTCGCCGGGTTTGAAAAACCAACATCAGGTAAAGTCTTTGTTGATGGGAAAGAAATTTTCGGGGTGCATCCTTCAAGATCTATGCTCTTCCAACAACCTGCTCTTATACCCTGGCTTACTGTGGAAGAGAATGTTGCCTATGGTTGCAAGATAAGAGGCGATATTGACAATCTTGATTATAGAGTAATTCAGTTCCTTGAAATCATGGGACTTCTGGGCTATGCAAAAGAGAAACCAGCAGAGCTTTCATTGGGCATGGCACATAGAACGTGCCTTGCAAGGGCGCTTGTAGGGTTGCCCAAAGCACTTCTTTTAGATGAGCCCTTTGCAGCTCTTGACACATTTACTCAAAATCATATCCGTGAAGAATTGGTTAATTTATGGTTAAGCGAGCAATTCTCAGCAGTATTTGTTACCCATGATATAGATGAGGCAATTTTTTTAGGAAATAAAATAGTTTTACTTGGTGGTGAACCTGCAAGTATTCAGGAAATATTTAAAATTGATTGGGAATATCCGAGAAATGCAGGTTCGTTGTCCTTTAAAAGTATTAGAGACGATATTCTGGAAAGGTTTAAAAGGTCGTATGTCGCAAAGAGAACGCTTATTTAGGAGTGGCTGAATGGATTTTGATCCTTTATGTAAAAAAAGGCGATTTTTTTTGAAAAGTGCTGCGCTTGGGTTGTCTGGTATGCTTTTACCGTCATTGGGAAATTCCCGGCTTAAAAAATCTTCCTTGTCTATTGGATACCTTCCGGTTACTGATGCAGCACCGCTTTTGATAGCCCATGCTCTGGGGTATTTCTCCCAGGAAGGGCTTGTAATTGATAAGCCGGTTATGGTACGATCATGGAAAGTACTTACAGAATCATTTCTTACAGGAAAATTTGATTTAACACATATGCTTTTTCCCATTCCCATATGGATGAGATTTAAGCACAATATCCCTGTTAAAGTTCTTGCATGGAATCATACTAATGGAAGTGCAATTACAGTGAGGGGAGATTCAGACATAAAAAGTTTTAACAATCTCAAAGGAAAACAAATGGCAGTACCTTCATGGTATTCAATGCATAATCTGATACTTCAGCTTGGAATTAAAACTCAAGGGTTGAGGCCCGTGATAAAACCACAGTCAAGTAAGCTTGAAAAGGATGAAGTTAATTTGTTTATTCTGTCACCTCCTGAGATGCCCACTGCACTTCTAGGTGGTAAAATAGATGGTTTTATTGTGGCTGAACCTTTTAATGCACTTGCACAATTGAAGCTTAAAGCAAGAATAATGCGGTTCTCAGGTGATATCTGGAAGGACCATCCATGCTGTGTGATAGTATGTAACGAAGATTTGGTAAGCCGTGACAGTTCATCAGTCCAAAAAGCTATTAATGCTATTGTAAGAGCTCAACTATGGTGTACTTATAACCCTAAAGAAGCAGCATATCTTTTAAGCCGTGATGGTAAAGGTTATCTTCCGGTATCACAAAAGGTTCTGGAGCAAGTTTTTAGTGATCCGTTAAAGAACGATTTAAAACACCCGGAATGGGATATTAAAAGAATAGGGTTTCAGCCATATCCTTTTCCTTCTGCAACAGAGTTTATTATTAAACAGATGAAAGAGACTGTTGTGGAAGGCAATATTGATTTCCTTGACAAGCTGAATCCAACTGCTGCAACAGAAGAGTTGGTTGATGACAGTTTTGTGTTAAAGGCAATAGATGAAATAGGCGGGATTAAGAAACCATTTTTAAGGAAAGAAGTAGTTGAAATCAATTAATCGGGCTATATACATTAACTCAAAAGAGATTGGGTTAAATGCAGTCTTTGGGAAAAAAGCATCAAGTCTGCGTTTTGAAGTCGCAGGTTTGCTTTTTTTTGCTTTACTCTGGATTGCGCTCTCCTTTTTTTTCTTTACAAAAGCCGGGTCAGAGCATCTTAATGGATTTTTGCCTTTACCGACATTTAAGGCTTTAATCAATTCCATGACCGAGAGTCGTTTCTGGCTCTCTGCATGGGCAAGCTTCAGAAGAGTATTTGTTGGGATATTTATTGCAACAATTATAGGAGTACCTACAGGGATTGCAATCGGTTATTATCCAAGGCTCAGGAGTTTTACATATTCTCCCATTCAATTTGTAAGGATGATAAGCCCGCTCTCATGGATGCCTGTTGCTTTGCTTATTTTTGCAAGTTTTGAGTCAGCAGTTTCTTTTTTAATAGTGATGGCTTGTGTTTGTCCTATAATACTTAACACAGCAATAGGCGTATTAAATGTTAACCCCCAGTGGATAAAAATGGCATTAAATCAGGGAGCCGGAAATATTCAATTGATAAGGACGATAATTATTCCCTATTCGATTCCATATATGCTTACAAGCGTGAGGCTTGCTTTGGGTATTGCCTGGATTGTACTGGTTCCTGCTGAATTTCTGGGTGTTTCAAGCGGGCTGGGATATTTGATAAACGATGCAAGAGATACAATGGAATATGACAGGCTGATGGCAATGATAATTGCTATTGGAATTTTAGGTTTCAGTCTGGACAGGATTCTTCAGAAAATCCAGAGTATTTTTAGCTGGACATGGACAGAATAAATAAGATAAAATAAAAGAATAATAAGATAAGGAGTTTCAATATGGTTGCAGACCCGAACATGAAAATTTTAGTTGTTGATGATTCCGGTACCATGCGCGTAATGTTCAAGCAGATGTTAAATAAAGCCGGTTTTGATAATATTATAATAGCAATAAACGGCAAAGACGGTCTGGAGAAAGTTAATGAGGAAAAACCTGATCTGGTTTTGAGTGACTGGAACATGCCTGTAATGGATGGGCTTGAATTTCTTAAAAAATTAAGAAAAACAGATGAGTATAAGAACCTGCCATTTATTATGGCTACAGCTCAGGCTGATAAATCATCACAAAATGATATTATGGATGCGGGTGGCAATGGTCATGTCCCAAAACCTTTTGATGAAAACCAGATCAAAAAAGCCATTGAAAAAATTTTTGCACCAAAAGGCAAGGGTGATGGCAAACCAAAGAAAAAGAAGAGACAGGTTATTGGGGGTAGAGTTGAACTGAACGTCGCCCATATCCAAATTACTGATCATCTTGCGCTTGGTGTTTTAAAACACAGAATAGACCAGGGCGAGATTGAGCCTGAGCATTTTGATCTTACAACAACCCTTAAACCGGGCTGGAACCCGATTCAGGAAGGGCTTGAAAACGGAGAGCTTGATTGCGCTTTTGTTTTAGCCCCTATTGCAATGGATCTTTTTGCTTATGACTCTCCCATAGAACTTCTTTTATTTGCCCATAAAAATGGAAGCACCTTTGTAAGAAACAGACATTATGATGTCAGGTTTGATTCTTTGCAAAGTTATTATAAGTATAAGGTTGTGGATATCCCTCACAGAATGTCAGTCCATCATATGCTTGCACATCAGTTTTTAAAGGAACTTGGTCTTAAACCGGGTGTCCCAGGGAAAACAGCAATCAATGTAAGGTTTGAAGTTGTACCCCCTGTTAAAATGCCTGAAATTATGCAAGAGAATGATGGTGTAGCAGGATTTATGGTTGCAGAACCCATAGCTACAAAAGCTATTTATGGTGAAATTGGTAATCTTGAATTTTTTTCTGCAGCACGTTGGAATAATCATCCGTGTTGTGTTGTTACCATGCAAAAAGATTATATTGATAAATATCCTGAAGCAGTTCAGGAGTTTATTACACTTTTAAAAGATGCTGGCGAGTATATTGAGGATGATAAGACAAAGGCTGCAGATATTGCAGTAAGTTTTTTAGATCCTGATGGGAAACTCGGTCTTAACTCTCAGGTGTTGCAAAATGTTTTCTCCCAGCCTCAGGCAATAAGATGGGATAGGCTTAGTCCTGTTCTTGAAGATTTAGAAAAAGTTCAAAAATATATGCATGATGTTATGGGGATTGGAAAAATTATTGATCTTGAAAAATTTGTTAACAAAACATTTGCAGATAATTAATTATATGTAATTTAATTGAGGTGGATAATGAAACTTACAGACCCGGGTATTATACAAGAGGGTGAAAAAGATTTAATAGATGCTATAAAGGATGATCTTGATCTGGATGCAATCAATGAAGTCATAAAAGATAAATTAAAAGTAAAAAATCTGGAATCAAAAGGTGGCAAGATTATTGTTCATAATAATAAGATTGCTTTTAAACTGGACTTTGAACTGAGTTTGAACGGAAGCTTGATGTTTGACAGAGATGGTAATTATATCCCGGACAGTCATGATGATGGCGATGCTGATGACAGTGAAGACACAATTGCTGAGTCTGAGGTTGATTTTTTTGAAATAGAGAAAGAAGCAAATATAGAAAAAGCAGATGACAAAAAGAGTGACTCTGAAGAGGATATAGCACAGGAACTTGCAGCAGAAGATGATCCCGATGATGATGAAACCGATGCTGTCGAATCATCAGAATTGGATTTGGATATAGAAAACTCTGAAGACGAAGAAGATGATATGGATTTTTCTGATGATGAAGAGATCGGTGATATATTAAAAGAGAGTAGAGAGTTCTGGGAAAAGAAAAAAAAGTAATTATAATTGCCAATGGTTTCTGATTCAAAATTATTAAAAACTAAAAAAGCACTTGGAATCACCTCCGGCGGGCTTGATAGTATTCTGTCAGCACTGATTTTAAAAGATCAGGGGATTGAGGTTTCCTGGATTAGTTTTAAAACTCCATTTTTTTCTTCTGATACTGCAATTCGAGCTGCTGAAGCACTCAACATCCCCATAAAAGTAAAAGATATAACTGAAAAATATCTCCCGTTGCTTGAGTCCCCTAAAGCAGGATTTGGTAAGAATATGAATCCCTGTATGGATTGCCATGCTTTGATGTTTGCCATGGCAGGGAAAGAGATGGAAAAAGAGGGTGCTGATTTTCTTTTTAGTGGCGAGGTCGTGGGCCAGCGGCCTAAATCACAGACTAAAAATTCCATGAGATATGTGGAAAAGAATTCCGGGTTTGATGGATTTATCTTGCGCCCGCTCAGTGCAAAGTTGCTTCCTGAAACCATTCCTGAAAAAAGAGGGTGGGTTGACCGCACAAAACTGTTTGATATTTCCGGCAGATCCAGAAAAGCTCAAATGGAGATGGCAATAAAATTTGGAATCAGAGATTACCCTGCACCTGCCGGAGGCTGCCTTTTAACTGATCCCGTTTTTTCTAACAGACTCAGAGATTTAATAAATGTGCGGCAGGATTTTGAAATAAGGGAATTGTCTCTTTTAAAACATGGCCGCCATTTCAGGGTTAATAAAGAGATAAAGGTTATAGTGGGCAGATCAAAAGAGGATAATGACAATATTGTAAATTATTACAGGAAAGATAAAGATATTTTGATGAATCCGGCCTCATTGCCAGGCCCTGTTGTTCTTATTGTGTCAGGAGAAAAAACAGAGAAAACAGAAAGAATAGGGGGGCTTATTTGTGCTTCTTATACAAAAGCAAAACCTGATGAGATAACAGACATACATATTGTATATCCTGATAAAGAAAAAATATTTCAGGTAAAAGCCCGCCACAATTCAGAGTTTAGAGAACTTATGATTTGATAAAGCCTTTTAATGGAAGGTCATCTTATCCCAGAAGTCCTTCTCATCCTTGACCCAGTCTGCTCCAAATTTCTTTTCACAGAATGAAGCGAGCCTGCTGTACCAATTTATCCAGGGATTTTTTCCTTCTGCCTTGGCTTTAAGAACATCATTAAGAAAGGATTCAATATTTGCCATTTCTTCTTTTGGGATATAATACTGTGCTCCGCCTTTGTAAGATTTTTCAATACTTTCCGGGCTTAGGGCATGGGCAGTAAGCATTACAGCTAATATTTTCTGATCAGTTGCAATATCTAACAGGGCATACCCATCTACGCCCATAATATCAAGGATAGCAATATCAAAGTTTTGATTTATTAATAAAGATTTTGCATCTTCAAAGTTGTCAGCTTTGGTAATGTCACACATGTTTAAAAGCTCTTCAAGGGACTCCAGTATATCGGGCTCGTCATCAACAATAAGAACTTTTTTATTTTCAAGTAGATCTTTTGCCATAATATTTCCTTTTATATATGCCTAAAGCTATTAAATAGCTGGTTTGTTAAAAAAAATCAACAATACTAATTATTATTTTTAATTAAAAGTTTGGCTTTAAGTTGACCGCAGGCTGCGGAGATATCCTCGCCTTTACTTTTTCTTATAATAGCAGTAAAATTTTCATCAAGCAGTATTTGTAAAAATTTACTAATTCTCTCTTTTGAAGGTTTTTTAAATGTTGTGTGGTCATGCTCATTAAACGGGATAAGGTTAATCTTAGCCTTGATCGGGGCAAGCATTTTACATAATCTTTTAGCGTCGTCTTCAGTGTCATTAATCCCATCTATTAAAATATATTCAAATGTGATTTTATTCCTTGGCCTCATTTTGAATGTTTTACAGGCGTTAAGAAGTTGTTTAAGAGGGTATCTATTGTTTACAGGCATGAGCATCGATCGTGTTTTATCATCTGTAGCATTAAGAGAAACAGCAAGATTGGCATTGGTAACCAAGCCGAGCTTTCCCATTTCAGGTACAAGTCCGCAGGTTGAGATTGTAATTCTTCTTTCGGCAAGTTTGAGTCCATAATCAGCATCAGTCATTATTTTTAATACCTGAACAATAGTATCATAGTTTGCAAGGGGTTCACCCATACCCATGAAGACAATATTTGCAAGTTTTTTCTTGTTTTCATTCTTTAAAAGATACTGTCTGATATCACGGATTTGTGAAATAATTTCAGAAGGAGTCAGGTCCCTTTTAAAACCTCCTCTGGCAGTAAGACAAAACTTGCAGTTTTGTGCGCATCCCACCTGGGATGATATGCAGAGGGTAAAGTGATCTTTTACCGGAATGAGTACTGATTCAATATAATTTCCATCGTTAAGCTTAAATAGGAATTTTTCAGTTTTATCTGAAGATTCTTCTTTTGTTTCAAGATCTAATCTTGGGACGTAAAAATTATCAATTAATAATGATCGCATCTCTTTGCCAATATCAGTCATTTCTTCAAAACGATCGACCTGGCGCAGGTATATCCATTTAAAAATCTGTTTTGCTCTGAAAGGCCTGATCCCTTGTTCTTCAAGCCATTGAGACAATTCTTCCCGGGAATAATTTAAAATATCCTGCATAAATATAAAGCTCCAAATTGTAATAATCTCTTGACATAACACGAAATTTGTACTAATTACAATAGGTTTAGAATATGTGATTAATATAAAGCTGATTTGTGTATGTTTGATAATTTAAGTGACAAACTTGATTCTGTATTTAAAAAATTCAGAGGGCGGGGTACGCTCAATGAGAAGAATATTGAAGATGGCTTAAAACAAGTGCGGTTAGCGCTTCTTGAAGCCGATGTGAATTACAGAGTTGTAAAAAATGTTATTTCAGGTATAAAAGAGCGGGCTCTTGGTACTGAAGTGATGAAAAGTCTCACTCCGGGTCAGCAGGTAATAAAGATTGTAAATGATGAATTCACCCGGATGATGGGATCGACCCATCAAGATCTGGATTTGTCCGGTAAAGCGCCTGTTCCCATGATGCTTGTTGGATTGCAGGGCTCCGGAAAAACAACAACTGCAGGCAAACTTGCTTTTTATTTGTCAAAAAAGGGAAGAAAACCATTTTTAGTCCCGGTTGATGTGTATAGACCTGCTGCGATTGAGCAGTTAAAAAAGATTGGGAAACAACTCGGCTATCCTGTCTTTGATTCAGATCCTGACATGAAACCATTAAAAATTTGTCAGGCTGCCAGGATAGAAGCTGTTAAGCAGGGGTATGATACCATGCTTATTGATACAGCTGGCCGACTGCACCAGGATGAAGAATTGATGGTCGAACTGGAGCTTTTAAAAAAGGGCATGAACCCATCAGAAATACTCTTGGTGGCAGATGCCATGACTGGCCAGGATGCTGTTAATATTGCCTCATCTTTTGATGAACGCCTTGATTTAAGTGGCGTGATTCTGAGCAAGATGGACGGTGATGCAAGAGGTGGCGCTGCTCTTTCAATTAATGCGGTTATCGGGAAACCGTTAAAGTTTATAGGTGTTGGAGAAAAACCAAAAGCTTTGGAGGCTTTTCATCCGGACAGGATGGCTTCAAGAATTTTAGGAATGGGAGATACACTCTCATTTATTGAAAAAGCCCAGGAAGCAGTTGATCAAAAAGAAGCAGCAAAGCTGGAAAAGAAGCTTAAGAAGAACCGGTTTACTCTTGAGGATTTCCGTAATCAGATGCAGTCTGTAAGAAAGATGGGATCTATTCAGGATATTATAGGTATGATACCGGGAATTAATAAAAAACAGCTTAAAGGAATAAATGTTGATGATAAGGAACTTGGAAGAATAGAAGCTATTATTAATTCCATGACTCCTCAAGAACGGAAAAAACATTTGATTATTAAAGCAAGCAGGAAGAAAAGAATTGCAAAGGGAAGCGGTGTCACTGTTCAGGATGTGAACAAGCTTCTTAAAAGCTATTCTCAAACAATGAAAATGATTAAGAAGTTTAATAAAGGCGGCATGCGTTCTTTGCAGAACATGCTTCCATTTTAAGGAGAACAAAAGTATATGGCAGTAAAAATAAGGCTTTCCCGAAAGGGAGTAAAGAAAAACCCCTTTTACAGAATCGTTGCAGCAGATATAGAAGCACCAAGAGATGGTAAATACCTTGAGACTCTTGGTACATATAACCCAATGGTTGATCCGGCAGTTGTAACTTTAAAAGAAGAGAGAATAAAATATTGGTTAGCTGAAGGTGCACAAACCAGCCCAACAATTAAAAGTATTTTAAAGAAACAGGGTTTGAGTTAAAACCCTGTGTAAAAGTGTGTTGATACTCCATGTTTTCAATATCTCATAGAAAAAGGAGATGCAGCTATGAAAGAATTGATCACTTATATTGCAAAGGCCTTGGTTGATAACCCTGATCAGGTAGAAGTTCTTGAAGTCAAGGGTGGACAAACATCTGTTCTTGAATTAAAAGTGGCAAAAGAAGATCTGGGGAAAGTAATTGGAAAGCAAGGTAGATCTGCCCGTGCTATGAGAACTATTTTAAGTGCTGCTTCAACCAAGATAAAAAAGCGCACAGTGCTTGAGATTGTAGAATAATTAATGCCGGGGACAGCTCTGTTTGTGATTGGTGAGATTGTCGGCGTGCATGGACTTGATGGAAAGCTCAGAGTCCGGTCATATGCCGAGTCAATTGAAGCATATAAGCCTGGATTTAATGTTAAGCTTGAGTCCTCTGACAAGAATGATGAAGCATGGTATGAAATAGTAAAATCTTCTTATCACAAGAAAGGAATTTTACTTTCTTTAAAAGGAGTGGAAGATATCAATATTGCCGAGTCTTTAAAGGGCAAAGAGATTTTAATTAAAAGAGGAGACTTGCCAGAGCCTGAAGAGAACGCATATTTTTGGCAGGATCTTATCGGACTTGAAGTATTTGATAAAGAGCGTGGGCTTCTTGGAAAAATCGACAATGTTTTTCCAACAGGAGCCAATGATGTTTTTGTTGTAAAATCAGGTAAAGGTAAAAAAGAAGTTTTAATCCCGGCAATTGAATCTGTGATTATTGCTGTGAATATTAAAGAAGGAACAATGGAGATTGATTTGCCAGAAGGCTTGTAATGAAATTTATTGTATTAACATTGTTTCCTGAACTTATTTCTTCTTTTTTGAATTATGGAGTTATTGGAAGGGCTTTTAAAAATAAGATAATTTTTGGGCAAAGCATTGATATCAGAGAATTTGCAACTGACCCTCATAAAACAGTTGATGACAAACCTTATGGAGGCGGATGCGGCATGGTCATGAAACCTGCAATTCTTGATTCGGCAATTGCTGACACAAAGATGAAATACCCGGGAGCAAAAGTTCTACTTATGACTCCACAAGGGGTTCCTTTTAATCAGGAAAAAGCCCGGACTCTGGCAAATAAAAAAGAGAATCTGATTTTTCTTTGCGGCAGGTACGAAGGTATTGATGAAAGAGTTTGTCAAAAACATGTGGATGAAGAAGTATCCATGGGAGATTTTGTAATGACTGGTGGAGAGCTTGCTGCCATGTCTATTATAGATTCTGTGGCAAGATTGCTGCCAGGAGTACTTGGGGGAGAACAGTCTGCTGAGTTTGATTCTTTCAGTAATGATAGACTTGAGCATGATCAGTATACGCGTCCGGATGAGTTTGAAGGGAATAAGGTGCCCGAGGTACTGTTGTCAGGTAATCATAAAATGATTGAAGAATGGAGGAGCCGTTCATCTGTAATTACAACTTTTATTAAGAGACCGGATCTTTTTACAACAAAAGGTCCAAGCAAAGAAGAGAAAATAATTTTAAAAGAGTTGTGTCAGGAATTAGAAGAGCTTATTGGAAGATAATTTGGAAAATAATCTTTATATAGCCTTGATACACTCCCCGGTTGTCAACAAACATGGAAAAGCAATCGGCTCAGCTCTTACAACAATTGATTTGCATGATATTGCAAGGGCAGCAAAAACTTTTGGAGTAAAGAGATTCTATGTTGTAACACCGTTTGAAGATCAGCAAGTATTGGCTCAGAAAATAATTGAGCATTGGACAGATGGTGTTGGAGGTGAAGTAAACCCTGATCGGAAAAAAGCACTTGAATTGATAAGGGTTGCATCAACTTTTGAAGATGCATGTTCAGACATTACAAATGAACATAAAATAAAATTGGTTACTATTGGAACAAGTGCAAAAGAATATGGGAATTCAGCTTCAATTGTGAAGCTTAAAAAAGAACTAAATAAAGAAAATCCTTGTATTGTGGCTTTTGGCACAGCATGGGGGCTTTCAGAGGAATTTATTGAAAATTGTGATATGATATTGGAACCCATAAAAGGAGAAGGTGAGTTTAATCACCTCTCGGTAAGGTCTGCTGTTTCAATATATTTAGATCGAATTTGTAATTAATTTAAGCTTAAAGCTTTTGTAAATATTAGGAGGATAAAGGTTAAGAATGTCAAACATTATTGAGCAAATAGAAAGAGAACAAATGCGTACCGATGTCCCTGATTTTGGTTCAGGTGATACCGTTAAAGTACATGTTAAGATACGGGAAGGTGAAAAAGAACGTGTCCAGATCTTTCAGGGTGTTGTAATCAAGAAAACAAAAGGAATGAACAAGGCACGCTTTATAGTAAGAAAAATTTCCGGCGGCATCGGAGTTGAGCGTACATTCCCGGTTTATTCACCTTCAATTGATAAAATTGAAGTTGTTACAAGAGGGCGTGTTAGAAGAGCAAAACTTTATTATCTCAGAGATCGTCGTGGTAAAGCTGCAAGAATTTCGGAAAAGCGACCAGCTTACTTAAAATAAAGACTTGACCCATGAGACAGTTTGAGGATGAAGCTTGCCAAAATGGGTATAAAATTATTGCAGGTATAGATGAGGCCGGCAGAGGACCCCTTGCCGGCCCAGTTGTATCTGCATCAGTTGTCTTCCCTCCTGGCTTTTCAGATCCTGATATCACAGATTCTAAAAAACTTTCTTCAAAAAAGCGTGAGCTTCTTTATTCAAGAATAACTGAATATGCATTATCTCTATCCACCGGCATTGTTGACAATATTGAAATAGATAGAGTCAATATTCTGAGAGCTTCGCTCAATTCCATGAAAATATCATGTGAAAGTTTATTGGTCCCTCCGGATTTTTTGTTGATTGATGGAAAATTTGAGATTGATACAGATATCCCGCAAAAAGCAATAATCAGAGGTGATTCAAAAAGCATTTCCATTGCAGCTGCATCAATTGTTGCTAAAGTAACAAGGGACAGGCTTATGCTTGAGTTTGATAAACACTATCCTGAATATGGTTTTGCAAGGCATAAAGGATATCCTACAAAAGCACACAAGCGAGCTATCCTTCGATATGGCGCAACTCCTATTCACAGAAAAACTTTTAAAGGCGTCAAAGAGGTTGCCTTTGCCAAGTAAAGCACAAATAACAGGCAGGCTTGGAGAAGATGCAGCCGCAAAATATTTAAAAAAAAACAATTTTTTAATTCTTGATAAAAATTATAGAGTAAAGAATGCTGAAATTGATATTATTGCAAAAGATAAAGGTACAATTGCTTTTATTGAAGTTAAAACAAGGAAAACTTTAAGAAAAGGATTGCCGGCAGAATCAGTAAATTACCCAAAGCAAAAAAAGATTATTTCAGCAGCATTATATTATATAAGAGAGAACAATATAAATAATACAAGGCTAAGATTTGATGTGATTGAAGTTTTTGAAAAAAATGGTTCCCACGAATTTAACTTAATAAAGAATGCATTTCAGGCTTCTTAAATGAAAGAAAATTTAAAATCCAATATAGAACCAAAAATAGATTCAGGCAAAGGAGCTCTATATGTTGTAGCAACTCCCATTGGGAATCTGGAAGACATAACACATCGGGCTGTAAGAATTCTAAAGCAAGTTGATCTCATAGCCGCTGAAGATACGAGACATACCTTAAAATTACTCAATCATTTTGATATTGAAAATAAATACATTTCCTGCAATGAACAAAATGAAGAGAAAAGGGCAGAAGAATTTATTACAAAGCTTAATCAGGGTTTAAATATTGCCCTTGTCTCTGATGCAGGCACACCTTCTGTATCAGATCCCGGGTTTAAAATAGTAAGAAGAATAATTAAGGAACATATTGATGTAATACCTATCCCCGGTTGCAGCGCAGCCATTGCAGGCCTAAGTGTTGCAGGACTGCCTACAGACTCTTTTCTTTTCAAAGGTTTCCTTCCCAAAAAAAAGGGAAAAAGAAAAACAATAATCAGTGAATTAGCTAGTGAAAAACCAACTCTTATTTTTTATGAATCTCCCCGAAGAATAATAGTGCTTATCGAAGAAATTTTCGGAATTATGGGTAACAGACCTGCCATGCTTGCGCGAGAGATTACAAAGCTGCATGAAGAGTATATCCGGGGTGATCTTGAGCTTATACTTGAAAAACTGAAAGCAAAAGATCAGGTTAAAGGTGAATGTACTTTATATATTCAAGGCAGTGATACTGAAATCAAGATAGATGACAATGAACTTGATAAAGAGATTAAACTTGCATTGAGTATGACTCACCAATCTGAGCTTGGCACATCAGATATAGCAAAAAATATTGCAGCAAGATTTTCTCTTCCAAGAAAAAAAGTTTATGACAGGGTAGTAAAATTTAAGAATATGCTTTAATGTGACAAATTGCCGCTCCTGATTGATTACCTCTCCATGAACCAGGATCAAAAAGAGGTCTTCCAGGTTGTCAGCTTAAGCCGCAGGCACTAGCGAAAGGTATGCCCTTCGGTGACTGCTGTCTAATACTTTTTGTCCTGAACGTTCATTTGAGAGGCAAGCAAACAGGAGCTTTAGCCGTCGCATTAATGCAATCTTCAAAATAAACCAATGCTCAGGGCAAATCACTATAGCTGCATTGGATTGATACCCCAAAAGATTTCACATTGACATTTACGGCACTGTAAATTAAAAATAAACTGTAGAAAATTTATTTGTGAAGAATTGGAACGTAATTTATCAAGGCAAATAGACATGATAACTCGGACATTATACATGCCTATTGAAAAATTAAGGAGAATTAAATAATGAAAAAAATGCTGCTTGTATTCTTGTTTGCCTCATGTTTGTCGACACTTTCTTATTCAGCAGAATATTCAGGAAAAAATTTAGATGGTATGGAGTACGATTGTACAGCATATTCATACGATACAGGTAACTATTATTATGTTACAGTAGAATTTAATGGAGACGAGGCTATGATAACCTTTGATCATGGAGGATATATCACTGTAACTTTGGATGACGAAGTAATAGAAGATCCATCTTCTATAGATGCTTATGACTACGATAAAGGAGTCTATTGGGAATTTGAAATAGATGATTTGGAATAGTCAAACGTTATGTATCAGGGAGCACATAGATGTGGTCAGATAGTTTAAAAGAACGAGAGGCCACGCGTACAAAGGAAGCTATTTTAATATTAAAAAATCACAGGTGGACAGAACCGTTGCTAAAGAGGTTCAAGGATGGTGGCGAATTTATTCAAAGCAATAAATCAATCATGTTTGAATTAAGATTTGCTGCCGAGATTTGTGAACGAGGATTTGAGGCAGTTTATGAGTCACTGGGTATAAATGATTCTTCAATAGAATTTAAAATTGAAGTTGAAGGAGATACTTGGCTTATCGAATTGGTTAGCATTCAAAGCAGCGACGCTGCAAGGGAAGCAGTGGTATCAAATGCTGGATTTTACTCGCAATTACTTCAAACAGGAAACTCCGATGAAAGGCAAACTCCAGAAGGCGAACTGATATTAGTCGAACAAAAAATCGGTGAAAAAGTCTTTCACAACAGAAAACCTCACAAGTTTCCTGAACCGAAGCCAAATGTTTATCATGTTATTATTGTTGATATGCGGGGATTTTTAGATGGAGGCGGTGGCGATAAAACTGACTATACACAAATTGCTATTGGCGCAGACACTATACCAGATGAACTAACGGCGTTCTGGAAAAATAAGGACGGGGGCTTAGAGCCAATTAAGGGGCTTTATGAAGGAAATAACCCCTTAAATGCAGCAAAATATGTCAGGGAAAGAATCCATTATATTGGTTTTCTTGCTGAAAAAAAGTATTCGAAGGACGAGTTTAAGAGCGATATATATCATATATCAAATCCTGTGCTTTTTCGAGATTGTTCAGCTATAAAGATATATGATCGTTATCCAATGAAAAGCATTGAACAATGTATAACATGGAGTTGACCGTTTTACGGTCAACTCGGACATTCTACCGTAGATATACCTCTACTGTCCATATTGATTTTTGAACATTTTCCCTATTGACAATGTATCACTGCGTGCTATACTTAAACAATGAAAAAGTTAATGACAAAACATTTCTCAAAATGGGCATCAAAACAAGAAATTCATAAAGATGACTTGTCGTTAGCTTTGGCAGAAGTTCAAAATGGTAATTTTGAAACAAGCCTTGGTGGGCATATTTATAAAAAAAGAATTAAATTTAAAGGTCAAGGCAAAAGTGGTAGTGGCAGAACGATTATTTGTTATAAGAAAGGAAACAGAGCTATTTTTATTCATGGATTTGCCAAAAACCAAAAATCAAACCTGTCGAAAAAAGAATTAAGTATCTTTAAAGAGTTATCCAGAATTTTACTTAATTTTTCAACTAAAGAAATGCAAATAGCAATAACCAATGGAGACATTATTGAGGTGAAATCATGAGAAAAGCAATTGCCAAATCAGTAACAAGCACTGTTAAGGATTTACATAAAAGTGGGTTAGTAGATGTAATAACCATGAAGAATATTGAAAAACTTTGTATTCCAGAAGTACAGGAATATACTCCTGAAAAAATTGTTTTTATTCGAAATAAATTCAGGCTAAGCCAAGCTGCTTTAGCAAGTATTTTTAATATTAGCCCTTCAACCGTACAAAAATGGGAACAAGGCAATAAAAAACCTACTGGGGCATCAAAAAAGTTATTAGATATAATTGAAAGAAAAGGGATAGAAGCGTTTATTTAAAAATTGCAGAGCAAGCCGCCGGAGCAGACCGGTGGTTACTAAGCAACTCTCGAAAATTTTGCCTTTAACATAAATTTTAACCATGCAGAGTCTGTCGGCATTAAGCCCCCCCGACAGCTCAGCTTTGTGTTCTTGGGAGCAAGGAAATAGAAAAAAAATGAATGAAGAAATTAGAATAATTGAAAAATTAAGAAAGATTGAAGCTCTTTTTGCAGGAGCGACCACTGCTGGTGAGAAAGATGCTGCCGCAAGTGCATTGGAAAGAATGCAGAAAAGGTTTAAAGAAATACAAGACATAGACCCACCCATTGAATATAAATTTTCCCTTTCGGACCCATGGTCCAGAAAACTTTTTGTAGCCTTGTTGCGCAGGTATGGAATAAAGCCTTTTCGTTATTATAGGCAAAGACGAACTACTGTAATGGCTAATATCTCTGCCAGTTTTGTTGATGAGACACTTTGGCCTGAATTTCAGGAACTAAACAAAACTCTTAGAGAATATTTAGATGAAGTCACAAATAACATTATTTCAAAAAGCGTACATTCGAATAATACTGAAGCAGAAGTTGTTAAGCAATTAACTGAAGAGTAAAGAATCATGATCCCACCATAAGTAACTGCCTTGGAGATGGCAGCAATCTGCTGTACGTTAATTTTTCCGGCGGCTTAGTTCTTTTATCTCGTTAAGGATTTCATTGGCTTTTTCAATTTTTTGTTTGTTTGAAAGTGTTTCCAAGGCCTTTGTCAAATGAGTGCGTGCATTTTTCTTGTTTTTGATCTCAAAATAGTAATACCCCAGGTAATAATGCTTGAGTCCGGGATTGTTTTCTTTACTATATACTTTTGCTATATAGTAATAGGCTTTTGGCTGGGCAGTTGCTGGTTTACTGATCACTTTTTTTAAGTTTAATTTTGCATCTTTATAATTACCGAGTTCCAGCTGGGCCTGGCCTAAAGAGTAAAAAACCGATGAACTGACAACCGGGTCGTTTTCAATTCCTTTAAGGATGGTAACAGCCTTTTGCGGCTCGCCATTATGAAGGTATAGATTACTTATTTCCAGCAGTATTAAAGGATCAAAAAGCTTGATAGCAAGAGCCTTTTTTAAATGTATACTTGCTTTGTCATATTTTAATTGTTTTGTAAGAGCAAGAGCAAAACCATAGTGATAAGCTGCATTGTCAGGATTTTTTTGTAAGAGCTTGGTAAATATTTTTTCCGATTCAGTACTATTTTTATAGAGTCCAATAATACGATATTTAATCATGTCAAAGCTATGGTTTGTACTACTTTGAGTTAATTTTAATTTTTTAGGATAGCGGGCAAACATTATTTCAAGGGAGGTTATTCTTTTTTTTGTACCCGGGTGTGTTTTAAAGTAATCAGGGATATCATCAGTCCCATAAAAATCTGCTGCTCTAATTTTTTTTAAACTTGTCAGGAGTCCTGTGGGTGAAAAGTTTGTTTGTAGTAAATAATTAAATCCTTGCTGATCTGCTTCAGTTTCATGCTCTCTGGTATAGGTGAGCATGGCGCTTTGCCCTGCAGCGACAGAGCCCATGACAAGGGCCTGTCCAAGGTCGATATCTCCTTTGCTTCCGGCAACAGCTCCTGCTATCATTCCAGCCAGAGTCGCAATGTTTACAATTTTACTTTTATCAATTAATTGAGCAATATGTCTGCAAACTGAATGAGCTGTTTCATGGGCAAGTATCCCTGCAAGCTCATCAACTGTATCAAGAGATGTAATAAGACCTCTGTTTACAAATATATTTGCACCAGGTATGGCAAAAGCATTAAAATTATCAACATTAAGGACATAAAAAGAATATTTGAATGGCTGGGGAGGAAGTGTAGCAACAATTTCATTGCCAACGTTTTTCACCAGGTTTGCTATAATTGGATCTTTAATTATCAGGCCGGTATTGTTGAATACCGTCATATATTTTTTTGCAAGTTCTTTCTCTTTACCAATAGTCAGTGCACTGATTTTAGATGGGAAGCAAACAGACATTGAAAAGACGTAAAAAAAGCAAACTAGTAAAATACCGGCACAGTTTTTTATCTTTGTCCTTAAAATATCACCTTTCTCCTTTTTTATAGGGCTCGCCAAGCTTTGCAGGGGCATTAAGTTTTCTTGGGTCTTTCAAGCTTATCAGGAGTAACACAATAAGAGTTGTGGCATAGGGAAGCATTGCAAGAAAGTTAGGGGATATACCCAGGGGCTGCAAAAGATATTGGAGTACAAATATACCACCAAACAGGAAGGCTGCAAAAATTGCTTTACCCGGATTCCACAGGGCAAATATTGTAAGGGCAATTGCGATCCAGCCACGACCGGCAGTCATGCCTTCAATCCATGATTTACTGTAAGAAATTGAAAGATGAGCACCTGCCAGAGCAGAAAAGCCCCCGCCAATAAGTATGCATATATATCTTATTAATGAAACATTAACACCATGTGTTTCTGTAGCACCGGGGTTTTCACCTGTGGAGCGCACTTTGATACCAAAGCGTGTACGTTCCAGGAAAAACCATGCAAGCAATGCAAGCCCCACTGCCAGAAAGAAAAATGGGCTTTGATTAAAAAATATTTTCCCTGCATAGGGAATGTCGGAGAGAAACGGAACAGCAAATGAATTCATTTTGATTGCAAGAGGTTTTCCAATATATGGTTTTCCAAGCATTCCTGAAAGCCCTAAACCAAGCATTGTAAGGGCAAGCCCTGAGACAACCTGATTTGCCTGTAATGTAACAGAAGCAAAAGCATGTATAAGCGAAACAGCCATGCCCGCAACAATTGCTGCTGCAACACCGAGCCAGGGCTGACCTGTTAAAAAAGTAACAATAAAGGCTACAACAGCTCCAACAGACATGACTCCTTCAACCCCTAAGTTAAGAATGCCGGACCGCTCGCATATTATTTCTCCAACTGTGGCAAGAAGCAAAGGTGTGCCTGCTATCATGGTGCGTTGAAGTACGGAAATTATTATATCTTCCATCTATTGAATCCTTTGAATTCTTATCCTGTTTTTTAAAAAGAAATCTCCCATGATCAGAAAAACAAGCAATGTACCGTTTATTATCTGCACAGTCGCAGCAGGTAGACCTAAAGAAATTTGTATTGCATCCCCACCGACCAGAATGCCCGCAAAAAAGATGCCGGATATAATTGTGTATAAAGGGTTAAGTTTTGCTAGCCAGGCAACAATTATGGCAGTAAATCCATATCCTGATGATATTGATGCAGGATAACCAAGATAATGATGAATACCGGCAACTTCACCAACACCTGCAAGTCCTGCTGCCCCTCCGCTTATCATCATAACCAGAACAGTTGTCCTAAAAAAATTAATTCCTGCATATTTGCCGGCATCCGGATTCTCTCCCACAACTCTTACTTCATACCCGAACTTGGTTTTATAAACAATGATACAGAGTATAGCCGCAAATAGAATTGTTACAATTAAGGTAGCATAGTGTATTCTTGATCCGGGTATCAAATTTAGAACAGCAGATGCTGGAAGATCATTTGTTCCGGGGAATCCAAAGCGCTGTGACCCTTTCCAGGGGCCGACAATAAGCATTGTAATAAATTCAGCGCATATATAATTTAACATTAAGGTTGAAATCACTTCGTTGATTGAATATTTGATTTTTAATATTGCAGGTATAATCCCGCAGAGACTACCCCCGATAAAGCCTGCAATAAACATCATGGGGACAATAATATACCCGGGGAAAAATTCTCCAAAAGTCAGAGCAATCCATGTACCGAATAATGCGCCCATGAGAAGCTGACCTTCAGCACCTATGTTCCAGAATTTTGCTCTGAAAGCAAACGTGAGCCCTGTACCAATCAGTATCAATGGAATAGCTTTGGTTATGGTCTCTTTTATACCGTATATTGTTCCAAAAGAGTCTGCAAATATTGCTGAAATAGCAAAAAAAGGATTAACTTTGCAACTTAAAAAGATAAAGCCTATGGCAACAAGCCCTGCGCACAGGGAAAAGGTATTGGTCATAAAAGAGCGTGTCTTTGTTATATTCTCTCTGTCGCTTACTTTTATTTTAAACATAGTTAAGTGATCCTGCCATCATCAGCCCGATATCAGCAAGCCTTTTATCATCAGCATCAAGAATTCCTGTGAATTTGCCTTCAAATAGAATGGCTATTCTGTCACATAATTCAAAAATTTCATCTAAATCTTCTGAAAATAGAAGGATGGCACCACCAAGTTTTCTTATTTTTAGAAGTTGTTCTCTTAAGTATTGTGTAGCTCCGACATCAAGCCCATATGTAGGGTGTGAAGCAACCATGAGTGACGGTTCTTCACTGATTTCTCGTCCTAAAATAAGCTTTTGGATGTTCCCGCCGGAAAGGTTTCTTATTTCAGTATTGATGGATGGAGCTGAAACATTAAATTTTTTTATAAGGTTTTTAGTATGTGTTTTAATTTTGTCATATTGGAGAAAAGAGTTCTTAGAGTATTTGTCAAGATGGTGTTGTTTGAGTATGGCATTGTCATAAAGAAATAATCCCGGCGCAATTCCGAATTTTATTCTTTCTTCCGGCACATGGGAGACTCCCTGATCAAATATCTTTCTAGGTGAGATATTTGTTATATCCTTGCCCTTAATGGTTACACTGCCTGTAGTAATTTTTCTAATTCCGGTTATTGCTTCGGCAAGTTCTTTTTGTCCGTTCCCTGCGACTCCTGCAATACCAAGAATCTCGTTCTCATGGATATTAAAAGAGATATTCTTTAAAGCAAGCAAGCCTTTATCATCAACTACGTTGATGTTGTCAACATTGAGGACTGTCTCGCCTTTTTCTATTTTTTCTTTTTTGATATTAAAAATGACTTCTCTTCCGATCATCATTTTTGCAAGGCTTTTTTTATCAGTCTTTTGGGTCTCGGTGCTCCCAATGATCTCACCTTTGCGCAACACCACAACTCTGTCACATAGCTCCATTATTTCATTAAGTTTATGGGAGATAAAGATGATCATATGGCCTTGCTTTTTCATATCATTAAGAATGACAAAGAGTTCTTTTGCTTCCTGGGGTGTTAAAACTGATGTGGGTTCATCTAAGATAAGAAGATCTGCTCCGTTTAACAGGGCCTTAATAATTTCGATTCTCTGCTGCTCACCTGCTGAGAGTTGCCATACCTTTTTCGAAAGTTCTATGGGGAAATTAAATTTTTTGGAGAATTCAAGAATTTTTTCTTTAATTTTAATTTTTGGAAAAAAGAAAGGTGTGTCTTTATAGCCTAAGGCGATGTTTTCAATAACAGAATGGTTCTGAATCAACATAAAATGCTGGTGGACCATGCCAATCCCATGTTCAATAGATGCAACAGGCGAATTTATTTCAATTTTTTTGTTATTTATTTTAATTTCACCTGAATCAGGTTGATAAAGCCCGTACAGGATGTTCATAAGAGTGGTTTTGCCGGCACCATTCTCTCCAAGAAGACCTAAGATTTCTCCGGATTTAATTTGCAGGTTTAAATTTTTATTGGCAAATATACCTTGAAATGATTTTGAGATGTTTACCATTTCAAGGCTTTTAATTTTTTTCATGCGGGTCCTGGTTTTAAAGAAATTACCGGGGCCTTTTTTACAAAAAAGTGCCCCGGTTTTATATGCAAATATTATTTTGGAATTGAGCCCTCTACATTATCAACATAGTAGTCTATGGATAAAAGTTCTCCTTTTGAAGCTCTTGTGCCTTGTTTAATTCTGACTACACCTTTGTTATCTTTAATTGGACCGTCATAGGGGTCAAAGATATCAACGCCTTGTTGCATCTGAGCATACCTTTTTAGAATAAGGTCATAGGCAGAAATTTTCCCAAATTCTTTTGAGTTAACCATTGCTTTTTTTAGATCGTCAACAAATTTCGGGTTAATAATTTCACCCGGGGCGCCACCAAGCATTGCAGCTTTTTCGTTGGCAAGCCACCGGATGTCTTTATTGTCCCATGTTTTGTCTTTAATGCTTTTCAGTATTTTAACATAGATTCCGCCCCAGTCCATGAGTTGGCCTGACACAACAGAGTCAACGCCATATGGCTGCATGGGGCTGTAATGACTGAAAGTATAAATTTGTTTACCCATTTCAGAATGTTCCTGTCCAACTTCAATAACAGCCGGAGTGTCTTCAGTAAAAGCAAGAGCATCACAACCTTCAGCAATAAGTGCCTGGGCTGCTTCTTTTGCTTTGTCAGGACCATACCAGGCATATGTCCATTTAACATGAACTTTTGCATCAGGGTTTACAGCTTTTAATCCCAGGGCATAGGCATTGATGTGACGTATTAGCTCAGGAATAGGGAATGCTGCAACATAGCCAATTTTATTGGTTTTTGTGAGTACGCCGGCCATGATACCATTAAGGTAGTACATTTGATAAAGATCACCAAAATAGGTTCCAACATTTTCTGCTCTTTTAAAACCGGAGCAATGCATGAATATGTTGTCAGGGTATTTAGCACCTGCTGCAACAGTGTCGTTCATATATCCAAAACTTGTTGTGAATACAACATCGCATTTCTGTTCCTGGACAAGTCTGTCAATTATTCTCGCACTGTCTGATTCTGAGACGGATTCTACAATGACAGTATCAAGCCATGGAAGCTGTTTTTCAGCAAATATTCTTCCTTGGTCATGGGCATGGGACCATCCATAATCACCAACAGGTCCAACATAGATAAATCCTGCTTTCATTCTGGTTTCAACCGGGGCTTCCTCTGGAACAACTGCCTCCTTTTCTGTTACATCCTGTGGTGCAATTACTTTAAAATAGAGAACGGCTATGACTAAACAAAGCACGACTAATCCTAAAACAACATACAACTTTTTCATTTTTTATGCTCCTTGTTATTATTATTGTCAAAAATAGATATAATACGAATTTATGATTTTATAGTCAATAATATTAATACTACTAATTTATTTTTATCGACATAGCTCAATAATTATGGTTAAATATTTTCTTTGTAATCTTAAGTCGTATGGAGTTTTAAAAAAATGAGCCAAAAAAAAGAACTAATAAACAAAGTAGATGTTTTTAAAACCTTAGATGACAGTGTCAAAGAAAGACTCGAGAGCATCATGGAGCAAAGGACTGTTCATGAAGGCGAGGATTTTGCTGTAGAGGGGGCGCAGGCTTTTTATTTTTTTATCCTTATCTCAGGTAAGATAATGTTATCTACTAAAGAAGGGAAAGCTGTAGTTTTTAAAGAATCCGGGGATTTCATAGGCTTTGAACTCCTTTCTTCACAGGGCATATATAAAACAACCCTAAAGTCTCTATCAGAGGGGCAGGTTTTTTTTCTGGATCGCAGTAAATTCCTTGCAATGATTCAGGAGGATTCTTTAATGGCAGAAAGTATTATGACTGAATGGGAAAGCTATTTTTTAAAAACAGCTCCTTTTATTGAAAAACCTGGTTCTACCGGAGCTGAATCTATTTATTAAGTGGAGGGAAACAATTGTACGGATTTGATGCAATTAATGCAAATAATGGATGGTCAATAGCAGCTGTTGGTATTATTATCGTTTTTACAGGACTTGTCATGCTGTCTTTAATAATTTCCCAACTTTATAAGGTTTTGGAGTTTATTGAAAATCCTAAGAGGTTTGAATTTTTAAGCCGGAAAAAGGGCGTTGAAAAGAAGGAAAAATATACTCTACTTTTTTTATCAAAAAATCAAAAAGAGTCAGCTAAACAATTCAGTCTTATTATTAAAACAATGGAAGAACACTTTCCATTACCAAAACTTTTGCGTCTTGCTGAGGTAAATGGGCTTGGGGAACCTTATAATAACCTTACTACTCTTCTTGACGCAGGAATTGTTGAACCTGATACCGAAGGTTATTTTATATGGAACAAGGAGCGCTTTAATAAGCTTGTATCCTAATAAATATTTTTAAAACAGCTTAGAATAAAAGATTATGTAAAAGGGAATGTAAATGGGGCATTTATTTGTAGAATTTTTTCAGAATACTGGTTTTTATTTATGCGACTATCGCTATATAATAATGATATTAATTGGTTTTGTATTTATCTATCTGGGGATTGTAAAAGATTATGAGCCCTTGTTGCTGGTTCCTATCGGTTTTGGCATGCTTGTGGGGAATATTCCGATTTTTAAAGGACTTGGACTTGGTATTTATGAAACAAACAGTGTTCTTCATTATCTTTACTTTGGTGTAACCCAGGGTATATATCCACCGCTTATCTTTCTTGGTATAGGTGCAATGACTGATTTTTCCACACTGCTTGCACGACCTGTACTGATGCTCCTTGGAGCTGCTGCCCAGACAGGAGTCTTTTTAACATTTCTTGGTGCCCTTGCTTTGGGGTTTGCCCCAAATGAAGCTGCATCCATTGGAATCATCGGTGGTGCTGATGGACCAACAGCAATTTTTTTGACTGCAAAACTTGCTCCACACCTTATAGGCCCGATTGCTGTTGCAGCTTATTCCTATATGGCTCTTGTTCCAGTTATTCAGCCTCCTATTATGCGGCTTTTAACAACAAGAAAAGAGCGCCTTATCAGAATGGAAGAGCCTCGGGTTGTTGGTAAAAAAGAAAAAGTTATTTTTCCCATAGTTGCATTTTTACTTTGTTGTTTTCTAGCACCGGCTGCTCTACCACTTCTTGGAATGCTTTGTTTTGGAAATCTTTTAAAAGAGGCAGTTGTAACTGAAAGACTTGCCCAGACAGCAAGAACTTCTTTGATTGATATAGCAACTATACTACTTGGTCTGACAGTGGGGGCAAGTACACAGGGAGATGTTTTTTTAACACCGGCATCAATTAAGATTTTTGTTCTGGGGGCAGGTTCTTTTGGGGTCGCAACTGCAGCAGGCCCGATTTTTGCAAAAATAATGAATCTCTTTTTAAAAACAAAGATTAATCCCCTGCTCGGTGCAGCAGGTGTTTCCGCTGTTCCTGATTCAGCAAGAGTTGTTCAAATGGTTGGTCAAAAAGAAGACCCGTCAAATTTTCTTTTAATGCATGCCATGGCTCCTAATGTTTCAGGAGTGATTGGTTCTGCTGTCGCAGCAGGTATACTTTGGAGTTTTATGGCCTAGACTTTATTTGTACATCATAGGAAAGTGTTTCCACCTTTTCAAGTTTATAGTCACACGTTCCAATACCAAGGCTTTGAGCATAATCAAGCTGATATTGCCATTCAATATTGGGATACAGGCCTTTAATCTTGTCCTCACCTTTATTCTTATTGCATTTGAGCACACTCCCGGGAAGGGCTTCTTCGTTGTTGACAAGGTCTACAGAGGCCTGATCAATTGCCACAGGATCTTTTGATGCAAGGATTCCAATATCTTTAACAATTGGATAGTCATTATAAGGCAGGCAGTCACATGTTGGGCTTATATCTGCAACTATATTTATAAAAAAACTTTTATTTTTTTTCCCTTTTAGTACGCCCTCGGTATATTCAACCATTTTTTCAAGAAATAATGGTATATCCTGATTCCATCGTATTTTGACAGCATCACTGGGACATCGAATAATGCATTCTCCACATCCGATACATTTTTTTGAATCAATGTATGCTTTTTTTTCTTTAAGCATTATTGCTTCAACCGGGCAGTGATTTATACATTCTGAACACCCAATACAATTTTTTCTTTTGACTTTTGGGCTTACACTTGAGTGTTGCACCATTTTTCCACGTCTTGAAGCGCAACCCATGCCAAGGTTTTTTAAAGTCCCGCCAAAGCCTGCAAGTTCGTGTCCTTTAAAATGCGCAACTGAAATAAGTGCATCTGCATTGAATATCTCAGATCCAATATAAACATGGGAGCAGTTTTTCTGATCTATTTTAATTTTTGTTTCTGACTTGCCCCTTAGTCCGTCAGCAATGATTAAAGGTGTTGCATCCATACTTGAGTATGAAAAGCCGTTGTCAATTGCTGTTTTGATGTGTGATACAGAGTCGCTTCTTGAGCCTGCGTAAAGGGTGTTTGCATCAGTTAGAAATGGCTTTGCTCCGGTTTCTTTAATACATTCTATAATTTTACGGATATATGGAGGGCGGATAAATGCAGTATTGCCTTTTTCGCCAAAATGAATTTTAACAGCTGCTAAGTCTTCTTTGCCAAGCATATCCTTTATTCCAGCAATTTCACAAAGCCTTGCAAGTTTTTCAACAAGGCTTTCCCTTGAGGTAGCTCTGAAATCTGTAAAATATACTTTAGATGTCATTTTGTCTCCTTATATTCAATTTGCATTGTCCAACGGATTATGATCAAAATTCTTATTAAAGTCAAACAGCTTGGAGTTTCTTACAATCACTTGAGCCGTATGTATTTTTTTATTTGACATTTTAAAACTAAATCTTAAGTTCGATCATATTTGTTTTATAAAAAAAAAGGAGAAAAACATGTCTGAATTAACAGCCATTTTTGAAACAAGCAAAGGTTCTATTAACATAGAATTATTTTCTGACAAGACCCCTGTTACATGTGGTAGCTTTGTAAACCTTGCAAAAAAAGGATACTATGACGGTCTTAATTTCCATCGCGTCATTGCAAATTTCATGGTTCAGGGCGGGTGCCCCAATGGGAACGGTATGGGCGGCCCGGGATATGATTTTAAAGATGAATTTGATAAAGATCTAAAACATGATAAACCAGGAATTTTATCAATGGCAAATGCCGGCCCTGGTACAAATGGCAGTCAGTTTTTTATCACCCACGGCCCAACTCCCCATCTTGATGGCGTGCATACTGTTTTTGGTACAGTTGAAAGTGATGGAGATCAAAAAATTGTGGACAGCATTGCCCAGGGTGATGTTATTAAAAAAATTACCATTAAAGGCGATACTGACAAATTATTTGAACAAGTCAAGCCGGAACTGGATGAGTGGAATAAAATATTAAGCAAAAAATTTCCAAAACTCACAAAAGAATAAAAAGTAGTTCATTAACAAAAAAAGACATAACAAAAGGTCGGATCTTTTAAAAAGGTTCGACCTTTTTTATTAAGCCTCTTTTATTCGACCTTAAAAGTAGAAGCAAGATTATCCTTTCCCAACCTTTGACGAGAAAGCTTTGGCGCGATTAAAAAAATGGCTGAAACATACGCCTAATTAACTTTATTGAGGCCTTTGTACTTGACTTGTATAAATTAAATCAATAAAGTAAAAAAATTAATAATTACAAAATAAGCGCAAAAAGGAAACAATGTTGGACGTACCAAGGACTACTGATACTGTTTTGATGGTCAGACCCTATGACTTTGGATTTAATGAAGAAACAGGTTCGGATAACGAATTCCAACAAAAACTTCAGGCTTCTGAAATAGAGATTAATAAAAAGGCAAACGCAGAATTTCAAAATATGGTCGACCTTCTTAAAAAAGAGGGTGTGATAGTATTAATCCTTGAAAAACCTGAGGAGCTTTATTCAAAAGCTCCGGATGCAATTTTTCCAAATAACTGGTTTTCCACTGAACATGATGGGACTCTGCTTATTTATCCCATGGCAGCTCATAACCGTCGTTTTGAAAAAAGACCGGCAGATGTTGAAAAATTATTAAATACCAATGGATATAAAATCAGAAATGTTATCAATGTCGGGCACCTTGATGAAACAGACAGCTTTCTTGAAGGAACCGGGAGCATGGTGATTGATCATGCTGCCGAGATTGTTTATGCAGCAAGGTCCAAACGATGCAGTGATGAACAGTTTGATAATTTTATCCGGCTTCGTTTTTATGAAGAAGGTATTCTTTTTGATACTACGAGTTCTACCGGACACCCTGTTTATCATACCAATGTTATGATGGGAATTGGAGAAAAGTTTGCTGTTGTCTGCCTTGAGTGTATTTATCATAAAAAAGAGAAAGAAAAAGTATATAATTCTTTAAACCGATTTTTCGATGTTATTGAGATATCAATGGAGCAAATGGAAAAGTATTTTTGTGGTAATATCCTTCAGGTAAATTCTTCTAATGGTAATCCTATAATCGTCATGTCAGAACAGGCTTTTTCAGGGTATTCAAAAAAGCAGCTTCAAAGGCTTGAACAATATGGTAAAATATTACCTGTTGATCTTACTACTATTGAAACTGTCGGTGGTGGAAGTGCTCGTTGTATGATGGCTGAAATTTTTTCTGAAAAGATGGTTTAAAAATGTTATATTCCCTCCCATCATACGTTAAAGGTTGCTGTTCATTTTTATTATATACTGTTAATTCAATTCTTTTATGCTTACCTATTTTTTTAATAGCAGGGATTAAACTCTTTATTCGAATTCCGTTGGTTACTGATTTGTGTGCAAAAAGTCTTATATCTATTGCAAGTTTATGGATAAGTATAAATGCTTTTAATATACATTTGTTTAATAAAATAGAATTTGATGTCCGGGGCCTTGAAAAATTAGAAAAAAAACAATGGTATCTCGTTCTTTCCAATCATCAATCATGGGTTGATATCCTCGTACTCCAAAAGATATTTAACAGAAGAATTCCCATGCTGAAATTTTTTTTAAAAAAAGAGCTTATCTGGGTACCTTTTCTGGGACTCGCCTGGTGGGCACTGGATTTTCCGTTTATGAAACGGTATTCAAAAAAGTTTATTGAGAGAAACCCCCATCTGAGAGGAAAAGATTTTGAAAAGACAAGAAGAGCCTGTGAAAAATTTAAAAGAACTCCTGTCTCAATAATGAATTTTGTGGAAGGGACAAGATTTACAAAAGAGAAAAAAGCATTATCAAAGGGGAACTTCGAGAATTTGCTTCAACCCAAGGCTGGAGGAGTAGCATTTGTTTTAGGGTCAATGGGCGAATTTCTTCATAAAATTATTGATGTTACAATAGTATATCCCGGAAGCTCGCCAACACTTTGGGAGTTTATGTCAGGCAAGACAAGAAAAGTGATAGTCGATCTTGAAGTAATGCCTGTGACTGACTCACTTATAGGTAATTTTTTTACTGATAAGGATTTTAGAGATGAGTTCTGTGCTCGACTAAATGCTTTTTGGGAAGCAAAAGATCATAAAATTAAAAGTCTGTTAAAAGAAAATAATAGTTTCAGCTAGACTATTTTAATTGATCACCATTTCATATTGGTTTCTTTTCTTATTATCATCGTTGTGTTGTTTCACAAATTCTTTGATTTTAATATTGACCAGTTTGTCTTTAATTCGTTTTTCTGAAAATTTACCTTTAACCATAGTTCCCGGAAACACAATCCCTGTTACTTTAACTGTTGTATCTCCCGGATTGGCATCACTCCACTCGGCAAGGTGCTTTTTCTCTTGTACCAGGTCATCAATGCTTTGTTCTATTTCTAAAACAGAGGTTGCGACACTATTAATTTTTTCATCCATTTCATCTATTTTGGAAAAATAGGAATTAAGCTTTTTATTTACTTTCTTTAATTCCTTTTTCAGGGAATTAAGTGTTTTTTTCAAGAGATCTTTTTTTTCATTGTTTTTAATCATTGACTCTATTTTGGCAGTTAACTGTTTTTGATTTTTTTCGGATTTTTCCTGGATATTAGCAAAGTATGCAGCATCTTTTTGATATTGTTTATTTCTGTTAATAAGTTTTTCTTTTGATTTTTGATTTTTATTTTTTTCTTTCATAAGGTTACGGATTTTATCTTTAATAATTACAAGCTCTTTGTTGATAAAGATATCATGACCAGTTGTGATAACATTTGGTTCGGAAAGTTCAGTCCCAATTTGTTTTGCAAAAACTCCCATTTTTGCTGTTATTTTACATGAGATTACTTTCCCCTCCTTTGTAATACATACACCACTGGTTTCAATCGTTGAGTCTACAATTTCTTTTGTTATATAGATATTCCCCAGACATACAATGTTTGAGTTGTGAACAAATTTGGCATAAACATTCCCTTTAGCGTAAATCGTTGCTTCATTTATACCGTTTGTAATAGTTAGATTGCCTTCAGCATGGATAATCCCGCCTTGAATTTCATATGCATCAATATCATTCCCGCTTACCTTAAATCCATCTTTTATGCATCCTTTTATTCTGATATTGCCATCATATTTCACATGACCTGTTTGATAATTTACATCTCCGGTTGTTACAAACTCTTGATTAACAGTAACAAGACCAGCCCAGGTGAGTTTTGGGTAGCCATTCACTGCCGCAAGTATTTTCAGACGATCTTCAGAAAGTTTTGCACCTTTGCCATATCTTAAGTTTATATCCTGTGCTTTATTTGTTGCCAATTCTTTTCCGAAAACATTTTTACCATTGCGCGGTTTTCTAAGAGGTGTTTTTTCAGCCAGGACAGTGCCTTCTTCTACTTGAGGGATTATCCCTCTGTCTTTAAAGTCGATTTTTCCGCTGGCGTTCAGCCCTCCGGCTTTTAAATGATCTGTATCAAAAAAGTATTCAACTTTTGCATTTTCACCTTTTACAGGTTTAATACCTTTAGCAGCAATAAATCCCTTTTGCTTGAATCTCCTTGATTTGATAAAACCTAAAAAAAGATCATTATTTACAATTCCAAAGTTGATACCTTTTTTAATAAGAAGGCTCCTAATATCATCAGGATTGATATTGTCATCAAAATTTTCAGTCTTGGATATTAACGCGGTGAGGGTGTCTTGTGCAATTTTAAGTTTTAAGCCGTATTGAATGACTTCTATTGTACTGAAATTTGATATTTTTTGTTTTTGAATATTTTTGGTAAGGTCCTTATAATCAGCTTTAGGAGTCTCGGAGTTGTTGATATTTGCATGATCCTGTTTAATTTCTTTAATCAATCTATTTTGCTTTTTTAAAATTAAATTACGATGTCCTACTGTGATTATCCCTGCAGTAACAAGAATATCACCAATAAGTCGTGGGTTCTTTTTGGTTTTGAAACTTTGGTTTTGTTCTTCTAATACAAGGTCTAACACGCTTTGGGAAATTAGCCCTTTATTTACGGCAATGGCACCGAATTTTATATCTCTTTGTCTTAATTCTACTGCTTTAGTCGCTGTTACAAGTCTTTTTAAATTTTGAGGAGTAATAAGATCGTTGGCAAGAAAATATTCTTTTAACGCTTCTTCCGGATCATCTGCTTCAGTACAGGCAGCTATTGCTTCATCAAATTCATACTCCGTGACTAGAGAGTTTTTTATTGCAAGTCTTCCTATTAATGGGGCTTTTATAGAGTCGTTATCGTCTTTTACCATAGATAATATCCAATTATGAATTAAATTATCCCGGCAATTATTCCGGCGATAATATAATTAAATTCAATAATAAATCTAAATTGCATTCTGGATTTAATATTTTCTTTATCAATGACTATAGTAATATATAACATTAATAACGGCAGGATTACAAGAAAAAACCCTAAGTTATGTATCATTTTAAAAAGAGAAGTCACAATCAGAACAACAGATATTGAAACTAAAACCTGTTTTATAATGAGAATACTTTTTTTTTCGCCGACAAAAGTGGGTACAGTTTCCTTGCCCGTGATTCTATCGCCCTGTATTCCTAAGATGTCGAGTAATGCAGTAGTGGCGAAAACAAGTCCTGTGGAAAAAGTAAATGCAATGGCAGAAGATATGATATTGCCTGAATTCGATATAGCAGGAAGAATTGAAGTTACTGTTCCCCATGCTGTGGCAATAAGAACGGTCTTTGCACCAGGTATGTCTTTTATTCGTTGTATTTTTTTAATT
Organism: Desulfobacteraceae bacterium; assembly: GCA_021107575.1. Taxonomy (GTDB): domain Bacteria; phylum Desulfobacterota; class Desulfobacteria; order Desulfobacterales; family Desulfobacteraceae; genus JAIOSM01. Next base: position 34,259 of record JAIOSM010000314.1, read on the forward strand.
CCCAGAAAAGGCGGCACTATTTTTAAGTTATATGAAAGGCCCAGGATACTCATTACAAAGAGTAAAGAAAAAGAGGCGATGCCGGTTGTAAAAGATAAAAAAAGACCAGTGGCCCCAAAAATGCACGTTATGACGGCAAAAAGAATATAATTGTTTTTGTATAGCTCTGCTCTGTCAGGGTTATTATATCTGTCAGATTTTATGGCAAAAAGATTGTTTAAGACTTGCATGGATAAAATATAAAAAAAAGCAATTGCAGTATGAATAAAAATATTTTCAAAGTTTTGAATTTTTGAACAAGCATAGGTCATACAGCCTGCGCCAACAGACAACATTATATTGGTGTGTAAAAGAAAATCTCTTATTTTGAATAAAGCATTTGAGACTCTGTTTTTTTTCTGCAGCTTCTTTTCAATCTCTCTGTATGCCTTGCTGATTATCCAGTTGGGCGTTGATGCTCCCGCGGTAATTGCAATGGATTGAGCAGGGGATAACAAAGAAAGATCAAGCTCTGAAATATCTTCAACATGGAAAACTATTTTGCCTGTTTTAGTAGCAATCTTAAAAAGTCGTTTGGTATTGCCACTCTGTTTCCCGCCAAGGACAATTATGGCATCATTTTTATCTGCAATATTACGAGTTTCTATCTGTCGTTTTTCAGTAGAGTTGCAAATTGTGTTGAATATTTTATAGTTAGGATGTTTTGTTTCTACCCATGTTTCTATTTTGTTAAAAAAGATAGTATCCTGTGTTGTCTGGGCGACAATTACAGCTTTATCAAAATCAGGGAGCATATCAAGTTCTTCCATATTAGACACTATATGCCCTTTTCCGTGTGAATAGCCTACGAGGCCTTTGACTTCAGGGTGGTTTTTGTCTCCTATGATTAATACAACATAGTCTTTTTTGGCGTGTTTCTCAATAATAGATTGTACCATAATTACCCGTGGGCAGGTTGCATTGATAACTTTGAATCCGGCATCCCATAAGGCTTTCTTTTCTTTTGGAGGTATTCCATGGGCTCTTATTAAAACTATGCCTTTGCTGTTTTCAGGAATTTGATTAAGTGTGGAGATGCCTTTTTGGGCAAGAACATCCATAACCTGGGGATTGTGTATTAAAGGTCCATATGTATAAAGTGAATCAGAAGATGTATTTGAAGCATCAAGAGCCATTTCCACAGCTCGGCGTACGCCCATGCAAAATCCGGCTGTTTGTGCAACCGTTATTTTCATGATGCTTTGTTTAAAAGTCCAATAAGGTGGTCAAATTCTTTTTGATTTTTAAAGGTAATTTCTATTTTCCCTTTTTCTCCCTGTTGCATAATCCTGACCTTTGATTTGATTTTTTCTGAAAGTTTTTCTGAAATTTCAGTGAGAAATATTTTTTCAGGGGAGGTCTTTTTTATTTTTATATCAGACAATTGTTTTTTTATTGTATTGATAAATCTTTCAGTCTCTCTTACAGAGAGTTTTTTTGCCACAACAAGCTGCCATACATCTAATTGTTCATCTTTAGAACCGGCACCAAGAATACTCCTGGCATGTCCCATGGATATTTGTTTTGCAACAAGGCTTTCTTTTATCTGTTCCGGCAGGCCTCTTAACCTTAAAAGGTTTGCAATGGTTGATCTGTTTTTTCCGATTTTTTTTGCAACCATCTCCTGAGTATATTTAAACTCGGAAACAAGTCTATGGTAAGCATCTGCTTCTTCTAAAGGGTTCAGGTCTTCTCGTTGAACATTTTCAATTATGGCGACTTCAAGTGCCTGCTCATCTGTTAAGTCTTTTACAAAAACCGGCACATGAGTGAGGTTTGCTAGTTTAGCAGCCCTCAACCTTCGTTCTCCTGCAATCAGTTCGTATGAGCCGTCAAGGTTGCGCACGAGGAGAGGCTGGATAACTCCCTGTTCAATAATAGAGTCTTTTAGTTTGTTTAGTTCTTCATCGGAAAAATGAATACGGGGTTGATACCTGTTTGGTTTAATATCGTTAATCGGGCACTGGAAAAGGTTGTCTGTTGAATAATCTCCTGTTTCATTAATGTCAGGGATAAGTGATGCAACGCCCCGTCCCAGCCCTGTTTTTTTTTGTTTTTTCATGATCGCTTAAGAAGCTCCCTTGCAAATGATAGATAAGATTTTGATCCAACTGAAGATTTATCATAGAAAATGATTGGCATACCATAGCTTGGAGCCTCTCCAAGTTTAATATTGCGTGGAATTTTTGTTTTAAAAATCATATTTTTGTAATATTTTTCTGCCTCTTCAACAACATTTTTAGACAGGTTTGTTCTGCTGTCATACATGGTAAACAATATGCCTTTGATTTTGAGGGTAGAATTAACAGATGATTTAATCCTTTTTACTGTATCCAGAAGCTGTCCTAATCCTTCCAGGGCAAAGAATTCACTCTGGAGTGGCACTACTATTGAAGTTGAAGCGCAAAGTGCATTAAGTGTCAACAGGCTGAGAGAAGGCGGGCAATCAATAATAATATATTCAAAGTCCTCTTTTATTTCTTTTAGCAGGTTTCTTAAAATTTTTTCTCTTTCCTCTGCAGCTATCATTTCTATTTCAAAGCCAATAAGATTAACATTTGCAGGAAGAATTTTCAGGTTTGGCTGCCTTGTAGGCAAAATAATTTCATTGATATCAGCCTCTCCAATCATTGCATCATACATGGACTGATTAAGTGAAGGTTTATCTATGCCAAGACTGGTTGTAGTATTTGCCTGGGGGTCACAATCAACAAGCAGAGTCTTTTTTCCAAATTCAGCAAGTGCTGCGGAAAGATTTACTGCTGTTGTTGTTTTCCCTACTCCACCTTTTTGATTTGCTAAGCTGATTATTTCTGTCATAATTTAATTTCAATATCATAGTTTGAAAATCAGAGCAATTTTTTTTAAATTTTTAAAGAGCATTTTTTAAAAGAAAAATTAAAACCCGGTACAGAATAAGCCTGTCCGGGTTTTAATTTTTTTATAAAATAATAATTTTTTATTTACATTTCTGATTCCGGATGAAATACATCGACTCCTTTTAGGTCATCACCAAGGTATTCACGTTCGTTTGGACCTAGGATACCAAGAGACAGGCAAAGTAATGTCCACATATGAACCACAGGATAATTGCCACCATAATGCTCGCTCAGTTCATGGATCTGAGCATGACAATTATGACAAGCTGCAATACAGTAATCAGCTCCTGTTGCCTTTATCTGGTTATCTTTGATTTTTCCATATTCAAGCCTTTCATCTTTAAATCCTGACTGTAGGAATCCACCACCACCACCGCAACAGAAGTTGTTAGATTTATTTGGTGTCATGTCAACAAAATTTTCTTCACCAACAACTGATTTTACAACAAATCTTAAATCATCAGCAATTGAATCTCCATATGATTTACGTACAATCTGACAAGGGTCTTGAACTGTAAATTTGATTTTTAAATCTTTGTTCCAGTCTGAGCTTACCTTAAGCTTTCCTTCCCGAATCCATTTTGCGTAATATTCATAGATATTTTTGATTTCAACTTTATGGTCTATGTTAAATTTTTTCTGTCCTGCCAGGACAGAGAATGTAACGTGCCCTCACTCAGTGTTGAGGTAGGTCTTACACCCGAGTTTATCTGCCTGGTTTAACGTTGTTCTTGCAAGATGCTCCCAGGCCTCATCATCAGCAAGGAACATACAGTAATTTTCTCCTCCCCAGCCTTTACTGCCATATGTCCAGCTTACACCGGCCTTATGAAGGATTTTCCAGAGAGGGAC
>JAIOSM010000268.1 GCA_021107575.1 Desulfobacteraceae bacterium
ATGAGATCAAAATGAGTAAGGCATGCTCCACAAACCATAATATGGACATCATTGTTTTCAAGATCTTTCAGTATTGATAAGGCTTTAGAATCATTGATGGTAAGTTTGACACCATTATTTACAAATACCAGTCTCCAGAGATCATTTCCCATCTCTTTAAGAGTTTTAAGAAAATTTATCATAAGCTTTGCTCCAAGTTCATCGTCTCCACTGCCAAGGACTGACGAACCGACCATTACCATGATTTTCTGATAATCCTGTTTTTGATAATCCTCAGGTTTATCTGCTTTTTTTTTATTGGGCGAGCCACCTTTTATAACTTTGCCCGTGCTTTTTCCTTCTACGGTGGAAATTAAACCATCAGTATCAACGGATACTTCAAATTCGTGATAATTTAAAAACCTGGTTACGTTTTCAACAGCAGCATCGTTATCAACAATGACTTGAATATTTGTTACACCTTGTTCCTCAATTGCCTGTTTTGTTTTTAAAACAGGACCCGGGCATTCAATATTTCTGCAATCTATTTTTATTGTCATATCTATCTTTCCATATAAAAATTAATATAAGTAATTAAGCAAGCTTAACGTGTATTTTATAAGGTTAAGATATTTTCAGATTATAATTTTGTCAAATTGATAAAATAAATACAGATCTTGGTTTGTATAGAGATTTTCAAACCAAAGGATATAAGCAAGCAATAAAATAAGAGTTGATAAAATCAGGTCAAACCAAGAGAGTTGATTGTTTTTTCAAAGTTTTTTTTCTTTATAGGCTTTGTAAGATATTCATCAATACCGCATGCAAGAAAGTGCTCCCTGTCTCCTTCCATTGCATTGGCAGTAAGGGCAATAATGGGTATATGACCACCACTCTTTTTTTCATAATCTCTGATTTTTTTTGTGGCTTCTTCACCATCCATTACAGGCATTTGGATATCCATGAAAATAAGATCAAATTTATTTTTTAAAAATAAATCAATAGCTTCCTTGCCATTATTTGCTATTGTCACTGTTTTTGCCATGTTGCCTAACATTTTTTTTGCTACTAATTGATTGATTATATTATCTTCAACAAGAAGGATTTTGAGTTTTGGGCTATTCTTTGTTTGAACCTTTTTAATTTCCTCAACTTTGTACGAAGTAATCATTGACTCTGCATATTTATCAATCCCTTGAGAGTCAATACTTAAAACAGCTCTGATAGTGTCAAATAATTGAGTTTTTTTAATTGGTTTTGTTAAAAAACCTGCAAACCCGGCTTTTTTTAATTTTTTTACATCTCCACGATCTGCTATTGATGACAGCATTATCAAGAGTGTTTTATGGATATCCTTATCATTTTTAATAGTTTTGCTAAATTCTTTACACCTCTGGTATGGTGTCTGTATGTCAAAAAGTACAATCTTATATGGATTACTTGCTTTGGCTGCTTTTTTGAGCATCAAAAGGGCTTCAGCTCCGTTGTTTGCTTTGTCAAAAGGGCAACTCCAGGATTTAAAATATTCTTTTAAAATTTTTTGATTTGTGTTGGTATCATTAATTATAAGAATTTTTGTTCCTTTAATGTCATCAGCAAGTACAAGTTTTTGTTTTGTTTCTGTCTGTTTCTCAAAAGCAACAGTTAAATAAAAATTTGAGCCTTTACCAAATTCGCTTGTAACGCTTATCTCCCCACCCATAAGGTTTGCAAGTTGTCTGGATATTGCAAGCCCAAGTCCTGTTCCCCCATATTTTCTTGTTGTTGATGCGTCTACCTGGCTGAATGATTCAAACAATGTATTTAGTTTGTCTTCAGGAATCCCTGTGCCCGTATCCATCACCTCAAATAAAAGTGTGACCTCCTTTTTTGTTTCTTTTTTGACAGATACTTTAATAAAGATTTCACCTTCTGTAGTAAATTTAAGTGCATTACCTGTTAGGTTAGAGAGTATTTGCCTGAGGCGGGAAGGATCACCTTTTAATAATAGAGGGACTTCATTTTCAATAAGGCAGGCAAAATCAATCCCTTTTTCAAAAGCTTTTATCGAAAGCAGAGCGCTTAATGAGCTTAAGGTAACAGTGAGATTAAAATCAATTGTCTCAATATCAAGCTTTCCTGCTTCTATTTTAGAAAAGTCAAGAATATCATTTATCAATGCTAATAATGACTCCGCACTTTGCTGGGCAGTGACAGCAAACTCATTTTGTTCTTCTGACAAGTCAGTCTCTAAAAGTATGTCAAGCATTCCAATAACGCCGTTCATCGGTGTTCGGATCTCATGGGACATTTTGGCAAGAAATTCAGACTTGGCTTTGCTTGCGGCTTCTGCTTCTTTTTGTTTTTTTATAATCGCATTTTCAAATCGTTTGCGGTCGGTAATGTCACGAACAATACTTACCCAGGTAGGTCTTCCATTATATTCTATTTCACTTGTTAAAATTTCTACATCAATTTGTGTCCCGTCTTTCATAACATGTTGATATCTGTTGCCAGTGCCGGGAGTCTCATTCATGGCATCAATTTCATTCCCTACCGTATTAAGTTCTTCGGGAAGATGAAGATCAAAAGGAGTCATGGTCAAAAGCTCCTCTTTTGTATATCCGTAGTTTAAAGCTCTGTCATTACAGTCAACAAAATAGTGTGTTTCTACATCAAAGAGAAAAATAATATCTGCAATATTATTAAATAAGGTTTTATATTGTTCTCTATTTTTAATCAGTATTTTCCGGGATTTTTTCTGCTCAACCTTTTCCTTTTGCAGTTTTATAACAAGAGCTTTTAAAGATTTTTTATCTTCAGGAAGAGGTACTGACTTTTTGGATGATTTTCTCTGCATTTTTTACATCCTATCTGGATGCATCTCCAATGGTTTTACATAAAGGCATATTTTTTTAATAATATAAAGACCGAATTTATAATCGCCGGATATGGATTTGTATGTCCATTCTGATTTTGAAATTATTTCAGAAGAAGAACTCAGTACTTCTGTTTCTTATGTTATTTTTGGTACCAGGAACCATCTTCTTTTTGAAGGAACTCTCCGGGTTCCGCATGCTCGGCTATTTGTTTTGCTCTTTTCTGCCCAACAAATTCTATAGTCGCACCTTCAGTATTTTTTGCAATATGAGAATAAATCTTTTCCCTGTCTGCATTCTCACTGTCTATAATATCCTGGTTTGGTTTATTGTCTGTGAGAAATGCAAGAAGACCTTGAAAATTTTCACCAATAATTCCATTTGCTTTGAGTTCAATAATTACTGGGAGTCTTTCTTTCATCCTTTCTTTAATGCCCTGGGCAAAAAATGCTGTGGGGAAAAGAAAACAAATAATTAAAACAACACTTATAATAATATTTTTTTTGTAGTTCATAAATCTCTCCTATTTGTCCTTAATTTCATCTTCTTCTTTATCAATGTCACCAAAGAAATCATCCAGAGCTCTGTCAACTTTAATGTTCACATCAATGGTGATGTGTATTGGCTTGATCTCAACAGGCTTGACTTCAACTTCATGTTTTGTATTGCAGCCCGGTAAAACAAAAAAACCAAGCAGCAAAATAATAAACATCATTCTTTTTTGCATATGCACTCCTTTTTATTTAAATGCCTTCTTTAAGTTAGTACCAAATTTCATGACCTGATTAAAGGGAAGTTTTAAATTTACATCAAGTTTTATCCCCTGGAAATGTGATCCCCGGCTTGCAGCATCAACCCTGACGAACCTTCCAAGCTCTTTCTTATATTCAAAAGGCAAAACCTGGTTTGAGGGTTTACCGTCAAATTGCATGTTTACAAGCAGTGTATCTTCAAAAGTATTGAAAATTAACTTTGCCCATTCATAATCATAGTTTTTTAAAGCTTCTTTTGCAAGATCAAGTTCTGAAAATTGAGGTGTGTCCATGGGAATCCCGGCCGTAAGCTTGTCAGCTTTATCAATCATGATTTTTCCCCCTTGCCCCGGAGTGGAAAATAAAAATCCATTATTAAATGCAATCTCGCCATTGGCATAAGTAACAGGAATACGACCGCTTAATGTTCCATTGCCCTCAGCGCGGAAAGCTCCCATTTGTTTTAATATTCCGGTGAGCTCAAGCCTGTCGCAATAGAGGATTATTGAATAATTATTAGCCTTGTTTGGTACACGAATAGCTTCAGAAGAAACAGTCCCGTTACACCATTTTAATTGTGTGCTTTCCACAAGCAATGAATTACTTGATTCAATATTATATTTGATTATTGCATTATTCATAATAATATCATTCAGTTGAATTGCATCAATGGCCAAAACCTGGGCAGGCTTGCTCTGGAATGTCAATAAGTTCTTAAATTCTAAAGATGTAGCAATCCCTTGCAGTGTGAGTTTGCTTTCAGGTATATCAACGTTTCCATTTCTAATATCTATCTTTAAATTTGATTTAATGCCTTTTGAAGAATACTCAATTTTTCCATTTGAGGATAGATTCAGATCAAAGTTTATTCCTTTTACCTGCTTTGGAGTAAATTTTGATAGATTTTTTGAAGAAAATTTAAAAGGTCTGGAATGAAAGTCTAAGTTTATATTGATATTATTTTGGGACAGGGCAACGGCTTTAGAATTAAATTCAAGTTTGAAATCTTTGATTTCAGGGAATGCAACATTACCATTGAATAAAATACCGGATTCAACCTGGGTCAAAGCTCCATGTACTTTCAATTCATAATTATCATCATAAATACATTTGTTTATGGTGAATTTACCGGAGTCAGAAGGTCGATTGGCACTGTACGGTAGTGAAAATGGGATATTTGCATTGATTCCGGAAATTTTAATTTTATGTTCAGAGGATTCAAATCGGCCTTTATTAATATGAGTGCGGATTTTAACTATGGGAGATAAATTTTTATCAAGTAAAATTCTGCCTGAAGCCCCGGCACTTTGGAATGATGCTTTTAAAAGTTCTGATTCAATAGAGATCTGTTTTAAACCCGCATTTGTTGCGATACTCAACCCTTTACCTGTTTGACCAAAATCATAATAAAAATCGGAGTCCATGCTCAGGCTTTTTGCATAAGTTTTGTTATCTTCAAATATAGTCTCAGTTTTTTCAGCTTTTACTAAAACCTTGCCCGCAGCTTTTAAAGGGTTGCCTTTTAAAGTTAATTTAAAATAAGGTTTGGCAAGGATAATATCCTGACTGTTATAGGAGAGTTTAATGGTTTTTGTATCTGAATTTATAGCTTCAAATGTAAAAGAGTTATTATTTTTAATGTCTAAGTTCAGGTCATACTTTATTTTTAAGGGTGCAATAATAGTCTGGTCTACAGCAAACATCCCTTGAGCTTTTAATTTCTCTTTATTGATTGTAATATCTGTTTTTATATTAATTCTGGTATTAAAAGGTATTGTGGCCTCAGGTGCAAGGACTTTAAGAAGTTGTGCCAGATGATATAAATCAAATGATTTTGAATCTATTTTAATATTATTAATACCTTTTTTTAAATCTAAAGATATCACTGCTTTGATTTTTTCTCCAAAAGGCCTTAAAACAGCATAGGCAGTTATGATATTTTCTTCTTTTTTTATCACAGATGAAATTTCAAAAGGTATAATGATCTGTTGTGATAGTATATTGAGTACTATTCTTGAATTTTTAAGTTCAATTTTTTCAGGTAAAAATGGCAAAGAGGAGATATCGTTATTGTTGTTATTTTCCAGGCTTGAATCAGAACGCTCAAATTTTTTTAAATCAAAGTCATTAAATATGACGTTATAGTTTTCATCAATATTTACTTTTATTGTTAACCCTGAAACTTGAATTTTTTCTATTTTTTTATTCATAAGGGATTTTAAAGAGTAATCAATATTAACAGAATCAATTTCAAGAGTTTCCCCGGTTGTGATTTTGCCTGCAATAGTATTAAAGAGACCAAGCTTTTTAAGACTGATTTGAAAGTCTTTAAGCTCTAATGTTTGAGATGCTTTTTTTGTAATTTGATTTTCAAGGATTGCGGGTAGGGAAAAAAATAGAACCATTAATAAAATCATTAAAAAAAACAGAGTAAAAGATAAAGCTAAGAATATTTTTTTTAATGATGATTTAATAGACATCCTTAACAATAACTTGAGAAATATTGAGTGTAAAGGCTTTTTTACTCATTGACAGTATGTTAGAATCATAATAAGTTTTTTCAATGAAAGGGTTAAACTTTATTTCAATATGAAATAAATAGATAGCCAAATAAAAACGCAACGGCTATAAGGAAGTTTTTAATGGATCAAAAGGAAATTATTGATTTTTGGGCATCTGAAGCAGAAGAGTCCCTGCAGGTCGCAAATCATCTTTTTGAAAAAAAGGATTATTCTTATGCACTTTTCTTTGGTCATCTTGCTGTTGAGAAAATCATTAAAGCGCTGCTTACTAAAAGTACCAATCAGCAGGCACCTCGTTCTCATAATTTGTTGAGATTAGCCCAAGAGGCTCATATTGAAATAACTGAAGACCAAAAACTTGCTCTAATAAGGATCACAGCTTTTAATCTCGAATCCAGATACCCTGATTACAAAAAGGAATTTAGAAAAAAATGCACCTTGCAATTCACCAAAAAGGAATTAAAAAAAATTAAAGAGGTGTTCACATGGCTGAAATTGAAGCTATAGTTTTCCAAAAGGTACAATCATTTCTTGACAAACTGCATAAAGCTGGGTTTCATATTTCTAAAGCTTATATTTTTGGCTCTTATGCCAGGGGAGGAGAGGTGGATAAGTGGAGTGATATAGATGTTGCAATCGTTTCCCCCCAAATAAGTAATGACCGTTTTGAAGAGCGTGTAAGATTGACAAAATTAGCACTGTCTGTTGATGATCGGCTTGAACCACTGCCATTTAATCTTGATAGTTTTAACGATAATGATCCTTTTGTACGACAAATAAAAGAAGAAGGGGTGGCTGTCATTTAAATTTTACTTTTGATCCACCCTCATATTTATTGACAAAATTTTTAAATAGTAAGGAAGAAATGAATAAAAAAATAGAATTAAAAGGTTCCCAGAGAAAATATTTAAGAGGGCTTGCCCATGACTTGAAACCTTCGGCATATGTTGGACAAAAAGGTTTGACCCAAGGACTCTTAGATGAAGTTGATATTGCACTTGAAGCTTCTGAACTTATTAAAATCAAGTTTGTTGATTTTAAAGAAAAAGAAGTGAAAAAAGAGCTTGCCCAGGAGATTGCAATTTCGGTTAATGGAGAAATTGCGGGCATTATAGGACATGTCGCAATCTATTACCGCCAGAATAAAGATACAAAAAAGCGCAAAATAAAACTTCCGAAATAATTGGCCTGAGGCCTTTGAATAAAGCTTTGTTCAAAGGCCTCATTTTAAATTCGTGGCCTGAAACCCTGTCCCAACACCTCATGAACATTGTTGATAATAATAAATGCGTGGGGATCAATATTTTCTACGATTTCCGTGAGAAGACTGATCTCTTTGCGTGTTATTACAGTGTAAAGCACTTCCCTTTCCTGATCGGAATACAGGCCTCTGCCATGGAGTGCTGTTGCTCCGCGGCTGAGTTTATTCATTATTTCTTTTGAAATTTCATCATATTTTTGAGAGATGATTATTGCAGAGTTTGCATAGTCAAATCCTTCGATGATCACGTCTATAAGCTTTGCTGCCCCGAACAGAAGTACAAATGCATATAGAGTGAGTGTGAGCGCGGGCTTGTCCGGTGAGATGCCGGTAAGATGTATAATAACTCCTCCAAAAGATATTATGAAAAAATCTGTGAACATGAAAACATATCCGGGTTTCAGTCCAAGCTTTTTCTGGGCTATTGCAGCTAAAATATCAGTACCTCCGGTAGTCCCTCGAAACTTAAATACAACACCAAGTCCTATGCCGACAAAAATAGCACCTATTATAATAAAAAGAAGAAAGTCATTTGCCAGCATATTCTGAATTGCCTCATGTTCAAAGGGTCTTACAAAAGAAAGCCCCGGGATTTGTCCTCTTAAAAGGTCGATGCAAAAAGAAGTTATTGAAAATCCGAAAAATGTTCTTATCCCAAATTGTTTGCCAAGAACCTTGAATCCCCATATAAAAAGGGGGATGTTGATAAGCCAGACCGCAACTCCAATATTTATATAACCGTGGGTTGCATAGTTAATTGCAACTCCAAGTCCAGTTACTCCACCGGGAATAACTCTTGCCTCGACCAGAAATATTGAGATACCTGAAGCAAGGAGAAAAGCACCAATTGATATTGCTGTATAATCTCTGAAAGCTTTTATATTAAATTTCATTTTGGTATAGTCCTGTCTTGTATTATAGTATAGCCTTATGGAAGCAAATATTTAATTATGTTCAATTGGCTATACTTTAAATTGTTGTGGCAAAATGTCAAGCTTCTATTATAAAGGGAA
>JAIOSM010000470.1 GCA_021107575.1 Desulfobacteraceae bacterium
ATTATAAAAAAGATAAGAGCAACAAAATTACTAGTAAAATTTGTAAATTTAGTAAAAGCAGTTGCTTTTTTTAGATCAAGCCCTATTAGCATAACAATTGCTATAACCCAGAATGAACCTGTGCCGGGACCGAAAAAACCATCATAAAAACCCAGTACAAGGCCTGTAAGAATATAGAAAATATTTTTTTCTATCAATGGTTTCCTCGTTTTTACACCCAGGTTGGGAGAAAAGATTGTATAAAGGAATATTACGATAAGGAAGATTGGGATTATTTTATTAAGAAATCCGGCTGACAAGAATTGAATGGTTATCGCACCGGTAAAAGCTCCAATAGCTGTGAACAGTATTGCTGTTTTAATTTCAGGAAATGCAATAAGACCTTTTCTACTGTAGTTAAAGGCTGCAGTAAAACTTCCAAAACTGCTTTGAAGCTTGTTTGTGCCAAGGGCCATGTGGGGCGGAATACCAAAAGAGAGTAGAACCGGTACTGTAATAATTCCGCCACCGCCGGCAATGGAATCAATAAAACCTGCAAATATGCCGGTGATAAAAAAAATCAGATAATGGATTAGCGTGAATGTTTGAAAATCAATTTCCATCCACGCTTTCTACCTCAATACCATTGTGTGGTCAAGCTTGCAGTTAAGCCGCTTCTAGTATAAGACCCGGGGGATCAGCATCTGAATTGTTGGTAAAATTGATTATATCGTTGTTTTTAATCTCCCCTTTTAAAATTTGCATGGATAGAGGATTCTCGATATATTGCTGAATAGCTCTCTTTAATGGACGGGCACCAAATACAGGGTCAAATCCACTCCTGGAAAGAAAATCCATAGCTTTTTCATCAAGGTGTATTTGTATTTTTTTGTCTTTTAACCTTAAGTTAAGTTCTTCTATCTGGAGAATTGTTATCTCTTTTATATTCTCCATTGAGAGAGCATGAAAAGTTATTATTTCATCAATACGGTTTAAAAATTCAGGTTTGAATGAATCCCGCAGTGCTTTAAAAACTTTTTTTTCAACTTCCTTACTCTCTTCTTCACCCACTGCTCCTGCTTCATTAATAAATCGGCTTCCAACATTAGAGGTCATAATGATAATAGTGTTTCTGAAATCCACAGTTCTTCCTTGTCCATCTGTCATTCTGCCATCATCTAAAACCTGGAGCAGGACATTGAAAACATCTGAATGGGCTTTTTCGATTTCATCAAAAAGGATGACAGAATAGGGTCGTCTTCTCACAGCTTCAGTCAGATATCCTCCTTCTTCATATCCAACATAACCGGGAGGTGCTCCTATCAGCCTTGCTACAGAGTGTTTTTCCATATACTCTGACATATCTATTCTGACCATGGCATTTTTATTATCAAATATGAATTCAGCAAGGGATTTAGCAAGCTCTGTCTTTCCAACCCCGGTAGGTCCCATAAATATAAAAGTTCCAATGGGGCGGTCAGCAGACTGGAGCCCTGAACGTGCTCTTCTTACAGCATTGGAAACTGCCTCAATAGCATTTTTTTGACCAATAACTTTTTTGTTTATATATTCTTCCATCTGAACAAGTTTTTCCTGCTCACCTTTGAGCATTTTTGAAACCGGGATGCCTGTCCATGAAGATACAACATCTGCTATATCAGATTCTTCTACAACTTCTTTGAGCATACCACCGTTTTGCTGGAGTGTGTTAAGCTCTTCTTTTTTTGCTTCAAGTTTGTTTTGGAGATTCCCAATAGTGCTGTATCTTATCTGGGCAACCTTTCCCAAATCACCTTCTCTTTCGGCTTTTTGTGCAAGGGTTTGATATTCATCCATCTCCTCACGAATGTTACGGATTGCATGTATAAAAGTTTTTTCATTTTCCCAAGATAACTTCATGGGTGCTATCTCTTCTTGCATAGCAGCAAGGTTTTTCTCAAGCCTTATAAGTCTTTCCTTTGACAGTTCGTCTCTTTCTTTTTTAAGACCTTGCTGTTCAATCATTGCCTGGGTAATTTTCCTTTGAATTTTATCTATAACCTGGGGCATGGTGTCAATTTCAATTCTGAGTCTGGAAGCTGATTCATCCATAAGGTCAATTGCTTTATCAGGCAGAAAACGGTCTGGAATATATCTGTTGGAAAGTGTAGCTGCTGCAATAAGAGCAGAATCTTTTATTTTTACGCCATGGTGAATTTCATATTTTTCTTTAAGCCCCCTTAATATTGAAATCGTATCTTCAACATTAGGCTCTTTGCTGATAACAGGCTGAAATCGTCTTTCCAAAGCTGCATCTTTTTCAATATATTTTCTGTATTCATTTAAGGTTGTTGCGCCGATACATCTTAAACTGCCTCTTGCAAGGGCTGGTTTTAACATATTAGAAGCATCAACCGAGCCTTCTGAAGCTCCGGCACCGACAACAGTATGCAGTTCATCAATAAAGAGTACAATGTCTCCTTTAGCTTCCTCAACCTCTTTTAATACAGCCTTGAGCCGGTCTTCAAATTCTCCCCTGTATTTTGCTCCTGCAAGCATTGCACCCATATCAAGGGTGATAATTTTGCGATTTTTTAATGTTTCTGAAACATCACCTTCAATAATTCTCTGGGCAAGGCCCTCAACAATAGCGGTTTTCCCAACTCCAGGCTCACCTATGAGTACAGGATTGTTTTTTCTTCTTCTGGATAATACCTGAACAATCCTTCGTATCTCTTCATCTCTTCCGATAACAGGATCAAGCTTGCCGGCCCTTGCAAGCTCTGTCAGATCCCGACCAAATTTTTCAAGAGCCTGGTATTTTTCTTCAGGATTTGGGTCATTAATGGTTTGATTCCCC
>JAIOSM010000032.1 GCA_021107575.1 Desulfobacteraceae bacterium
TGATATTTTTGTCTTAACTTCAATCGGGATAATAGTTCCATGTTTCTCTAAAATAAAATCTACCTCTGCCTTGGTTCTTGTCCTCCAGAACTTTGGTTTAATACCCTGTGTCAGCATCTGAATATAGATAAAGTTTTCAAGGATATTGCCTTCCATATTGATCGAAAAGTTATCTAT
This sequence comes from Desulfobacteraceae bacterium, assembly GCA_021107575.1. Lineage (GTDB taxonomy): Bacteria > Desulfobacterota > Desulfobacteria > Desulfobacterales > Desulfobacteraceae > JAIOSM01. Next base: position 178 of record JAIOSM010000032.1, read on the forward strand.
GATAAAATTCCTCAAGCCAATATCAAAAAAGTATATTTTAGGTGACTTACTCAGTTCTATTTTCTTATTAGTATGATAATTCAAAGCAAAAGAGCAGATAAATGTCTTTTCCAATATTGCCAGTTGTTCTTTTAATTTTTTATATGGGATTCCTGTTTTAGCACTTAGATCATTATAATTGACCATACCGCCCATTTGTATGGCGAGATTTTTAATTAATGTATCAAGCAGATGAGTCTCCTTGTATTCTAATATTTCTTTAACTTCTTTTAACAAATAAGTGTTGTATATGTTTTTTAAAATAATTTTTTTATCTTCTTTTTTATTCATTAAAGCAACTCTTGGATATCCTCCAAAGGATAAATACTCTTTTAATACTTTATTTATTTCTTCAAGATAAATGTCTGATAATTGTCCTTTTTTAAAAATTTTAAACAATTTTCGGTTTTTAAATTGTAAATACTCATTAAAAGAGAGGGTGTATAATTCAAAAACGAAAATTCTGCCAACCAGATATTTAATTGAATGCAAAGAGAGTTCAGTTGCAGACGACCCTGATATAATAATTTTCACTTTTTTTATACTGTCATAGATATATTTTAAGTTTTGTCCGCTTGATTTGGCATATTGCACCTCATCAATAAATACTATATCGTAGTCTTCAATGAATTCTATGACAAAAGCTTTTATATCTGTTTCAAATTTTTTCAGGATGTCTAAATCTTCAAAGGAGATCCTGTTTATTTTTTTGTTTTGTAAATCATCAAGACACTTGTTAACTAAAGTTGTTTTACCTGCCTGGCGGGGACCAATAATTGCAAGCATCTCTTTAAAGCTCAAATAATATTTAATTTTATTTTCCAACTCTCTTTTAATATACACACCCAAACCCCTTTTGATAATTTTTATCAAGATAAAATAACATTAATAGAAATTTTTATCAAGATAAAGTTTTTTGTGGGAGCTGACGCATGGTTTGATTCCAGATTTCCTCTATAGATTTTAGGATAAATTTAATATATGTAATACCATTGATTCACCGAGCCTGTCAGCGACAGAATGATGCTAAGTATTTATCAGGAGCAATAATGAGCAGAAAAAATACATCCATAGCTGAAGACATTTTATCCTTATTGATTTTATGCCCTTGGTACGTGAGCGTTATAGTTTCAGGCATAGTTTATGTGTCATTAAAGTATTATCTGCCAACATTTGAGCCAGAGTCTATATTGTATAAAGGTATAATCGAAATAATCTCCAGGTTTGCTGGTATATTTGCAATATTCTTTTTAATCCCTGCTCCAATTTCTGCAATTCAGTCCTTTAGAAAAAAAGCATTATTAAAAAATCAGAAGGATATTAACTCAATAAAAAGTTTGAATTGGAGAGACTTTGAATTTTTAGTTGCTCAAGCGTATAGAGAACAAGGCTACCGGGTAATTGAAAATGAGGAAGTAGGACCAGACGGTGGGATTGATTTAGTTATCAAGAAAAATAGTAACATTTATATAGTCCAGTGCAAGCAATGGCGTTCTGTTAAAGTTGGTGTAAAAGTTGTAAGAGAAATGTTTGGTATATTGAACTCAGTTAATGCTCACGGGGTAATTATTATAACATCAGGTTTGTTTACACAGGAAGCCAAAAATTTTGCTCATAATAAACCGATAGATCTTGTTGAAGGAAATGAATTAACAGAATTAATAAAAAATTCTCAAAACAACAGACCGATGGAGGTTCTCCCGAATAAAAACATTGCAGCTAAAAAGAGGGTTGATGTGTCTGCAAAGAAATGTCCTAAATGTGGAAACGCCATGGTTTTACGGCAAGCAAAAAGGGGACAAAATGCTGGACAACAGTTTTGGGGATGTTCTAAGTTCCCAAAATGCAGAGGGACTTTAAGGTATCCTTGAAATGGTAGTTAAAAAGAATTTGACAATCCGTGAGAAATGGAGCATTTTAGGTAAAGTATAACATACTGAAATAATAAGAAAAATCAGGTTTTGTTACATACCGGATAATTAGTCTTGAGTTTGTGTATACAAAAACTAACCAATTAATCAACTATTCATAATGTTTTAAAAAGGGTTATACTGCTTTATGACATAAAATTATTATATTTTTTAATTTATTCAGAAGAACAGCTTTCAAAAAGAAATTTTAATAAAATCACTTCTGCATAGGTGTCTAAGGCGCAATATTTTTTGAGGTCTTTAAAAATATGATTCTTTTCTTCATCAGTAGCTAAATTCTTAATAAATTTCAAATATGCTAAAGAGGCGGACGTCCCTTCACTGATTTCCAAGTCGTTATAATTCAATTCTGGGACAAAGGCAGGCAAGACTTTTTTTATTGATGCAGATCCTCTCATTTTTGGATGATAGATCATCCTTGATCTGAATGGCAAAAGAAGATCGAGCATTCTATTGGAAATAGAAAGAAGTTTTCTATTCCATTTTGGGAAATTTTCACCTAATTCTTTATTGATTCTGGCTTCAAATGCTTTGTTGTAAACTATGATAGAACCAATGTCTCCACAATTATTAATAAGGTTTTTGACAAAGCTTGGTCTAGGGTCTGTTTTTTCACCATGTAAAAATTCTATATGCTTAACTGATCCAAAAATTTCATTCTGAATGTGTAAAGAATACTGAAATGGAATTTGCTGATATGGCTTTGAATTGTCAAATAAAGGTATTGCAGGAAAAAATGTTTCATAATCTAAATAGTATACAGGGAAAATTAATTTATTAAGAAAATTTTTTATTTCTTTTTTGTTGAGGTGTACCTTGTTCTTTTTTACAGACCTAACTGCGATTGCCTCCCGTTCAGTCATTTTGAAATCTTTAGGGATATTTTTTAAATCTTTAATTCCATTATCTTTTAACCAATTGAGCTTTTGACTAGAACTAAAAATTTCGTTTACTGGGTTTTTTGTAACTTTAGGAGAACAGTGAGCATTATATTCACATACAAACGGTTTTTTGCAATGATTTCCTGTTTCTATATTGGGTTCATCTTTCGAATTGACTGTTTTAACAAGCCTTTCAATTGTTTTTTTTACTTCAGTGAGCCTTTTCAATACATCATCTGTACAGTCCTTTAATATAAACAAATCATTTAAGCTCAGTTCTCCAGAACGGACATAGGTATTGTTTATATACATAAGGATAGATTTTCGAATTTTATACCCTGAATTTAAAAAAACATATCTTTGAAAAGCCATATCATCAAGATGATGATCTTTGATTTCTGTACTCATTTTCACTTCCATCAAATCCCAATATTCAGAACTATCAACTTTTTTTAAAATATCTATTCGTGATAATACACCATCTTTTGTACATGCAGTCGCTTCAAAGATTACTTTGCAACCGTTTTTAACAGCATCCTTTGTATTAGCAGTAGATTCGCTTATTCTTGAAAGATCAAAATTAATTGTAATACCATTTTTGAAATAGTTTTGAGCTAACATTCCAACTTCTATGCCTTCACCAAATAATGTATTATGGCCATTAAATTGATCTTTGCATAAACTCGGTTGGTTAGTAAAATACCATAGGGATTTAGGACACTGTAGGCCTCTGATGTACTGTGATTTTGATATTTTAAAAGTATCCATCCAAATAATTCCAATTAGATTTTCGATAACAACAATCATGAAAAGAATAGATTAAAAAGAAAAAAAAAGGAATAGCCAACTTTAGTTATATGCCGATCAATAAAAACAATTTAGATTTTATGCTTTACAGTGTTTAATTCGCCTGATAAAGAAAGATAAGCTATATTTAATTCTCTAATCAGTGAAATATTAGAAATGTAGTTGATTTTTTTGTTCATTATAAAATAAAAATGTCGGTTTTTTTCACTCTAACAGTTCAACTTAAGTGATTATAAATATGTTGAATCAAAATTTTTCTCATACTGAATTATCAAAAATGTTAAAAAAAGGAGATGGAAGTAAATATAACCTTTGGTCTGATTCGAAAGATAAAAAATCTGATTTAATGGAATATTCTAAAACTATATCAGAAAAAGATTTCAAAATTCGTCACATAATTAAGCAGGAAAGAAAAGGAAAACCTGTTTTTATAATTGATTCAGAAAATGGCGGGGTTGATTATTTATCTATTAGAAAGGTAGATAGTAATTTAAGGAAAATTTATAAAGTAAAACAAGCGGATAGAGCTGCAATAGTTCGACAACTACTAACGATTTTAGAAGATGCTAGCCCAATGTATCTTTTAAAGTTAGATATCAAATCTTTTTATGAATCAATTGATCCAGGTATTTTATTAGGTAAAATTAAAAACGACTTAATAATATCTAAAAAGACAGTAACTATCCTTCAGTCACTTTTTGATCATAAGAAAATTAAAAGAATGAATGGATTGCCTAGAGGTATATCAGTAAGTGCAACTTTATCTGAACTCTATATGCGAGAAATTGATAAAACTATCAGGAGTTTTAGTGGAGTATACTTTTACTCTAGATTTGTAGATGATATTGTGATTGTTTGTTTCGATAATAAAGATGAAGCGTTAGAGGAGCTCAAGTTATTATTAAAACAAAACAAATTGTTCCTTAATGACTCTAAACAAAAAGAATTAAAATTAGAGGGACCAAAAAACGCTAATCTTGGTGCCTTTAGCTATTAGGGATATCAGTTTAAGCTTGAAAGAAAAGAAATTAAAAATAAAATGTTAAATGAAATATCAGTTTATATAGCTGATGTGAAAATGATCAAAATACAAAATCGTATTGTTAAGGTATTTTTGGATTATTTCAAGAACTTGGACTTTACGCTTTTAAAAAATCGATTAAAATTCTTAACAGGTAATTGTGCTATAGACAAAAATCAAAATGGTAATTTGATGGTTGGTAACTTTTACAACTATCCAGAATTAACGGATATGTCTAATCTAATAAAATTAGATAAATTTTTATACTCGTTATTGAAAAAGAAAAATGGAAGTGTTGGAAGAAAAATACCGAAAGTGTTAAGTAATACACGAATCAATAAAATATTATCATATTCCTTCGTCCATGGATATAACAAAGGGGGAAGAAGACCTCTTGTTTTCAACTTCTCGCGAAGACAGATATATAAATTGACTAGGTGTTGGAAATATGAATAACCTTGGGCACGTTAATAAATTAGATAAGTACCGTACACTTCTAACAGAGGTCCTGCCTTATGAGACTCCTTTGTGGTTTACGAATGAATTTTTCCATAGTTTTTGTAAAAATATTGGTATTGAAAAATCTAAAATTCCAGCATTTTTAAAAAATTATTTGACCAATAAAGGGAAAAAGGCAACTCAAAATAAGGCAAGGATACCATTAAACTATCGAATAAAAAAAGATACTACAGGAGAAAGAGAACTTTCAATAATGCATCCAAATATCCAACTGGATGCTGTTGAGTTTTATGAAAAATATAAAGATATTATTATCTATCATTGCAACCAGGAAGAAACTTCTTTAAGGAAACCCGTTAAGGTAGCAGGCCGATTCAAGATTTCCCAATCGCAAGATAATCAAGAAAAAATAGGTGTCGAAGAGGATGATTCCGAAAGAGAGTATAGTAGCTCATACTTTGTTTATTATAAAATGGGATTTATTTATAAATTCTATGAATCTTATGAATTCCATCGTTTGGAAAAAAAGTATCCTTTTCTAATTAAATTGGATGTAGCTAGGTGTTTTAATCATATCTATACACACTCTTTGGCATGGGCTATTAAATCAAAAGATTTTGTAAAAGAGAATTTGAAAAAGCCCACTCGTGCATCCTTTGCTGATGATTTCGATAAATTGATGCAATCAGCTAACTATGATGAAACAAATGGGATTTTAATTGGCCCAGAAGTTTCAAGAATATTTGCAGAAATAATATTCCAAAAAATTGATAAAGATACTATTTCATTTCTACAAGAAGAAGGGATGGAGTTGAAGAGACATTATGATATTCGTCGCTATGTAGACGACTATTTTTTCTTTTATAAAGATGAAAACTTAAAAAACAAAATCCTTGATAGTATTAATAAAAGCCTTGAGTTTTATCGTTTGTATATCAATGAAAACAAATCCGAATATTTTAAAAGACCTTTTATTTCTGATTTGACAATGTGTAAAAAAGAATTGCTTGACTTAATTAACAAGAGATTTGGCGAATACAGATTTACAAGATTGTTTTTTTTAGATCAAGATTCTGATGATAATTCTGTTAATCAAAAAACTCAGATTAACAACCTCACGATTTATAAATCTTCTAGCATATCAAATAGTTTTATTGTCGATATAAAGATGATTGTGGAAAAATATAATGTTCAATACAAGAGTATTACTGGTTTTCTATTGAGTTGTATGAGACGTAGGATAGATAATTTTATTAAAACAATAATTAAATTAGATTCAGAAGAAAAACCAACAAAGGATTCAACTAAGTATAAGACTTGGCTATTAGTTGATGTAGAAGTTATATTTTTTGTATATTCAATGGATTTTAGAGTTCGTCCAACGATCATAATTGCAAGAATTATTCAAAAAATTATGAGCATAATTCAAGACAAGGAAAATGAAATAGAAAGCTTGATTATAAAAAAAATATTCGATGGGGGGATGACAGTACTTAAAAACCACGAAATGATTAAAGACCAATCCTCAATCGAAATTTTAAATTTAATATTAGTGTTGTCTAAGTTAGGTGATGATTTTTTAATCCCAGAGGATAGATTAATAAGGCTTTTTTTTGAAAATGAGAATCCTAAGCAGCTACCATCATTATGTTACTTTGAGTGGATTACTTTAATGCTGTTATCAAAAGATAACTCAAAATATGAAAAGTTACATAAGTTGTTAATTAAAGATGCAAAAGGAAGATTTGAGAATGAAAGGTGGCATTTAGGATATTCAGAAAAAATGATTTTCATTTTAGACTTTTTAAGTTGTCCTTATGTAGATAAAGGTGATAAAAGACATATTATTTCAACACTGGAAAAAAATGAAAATAATTTACCTAATATTGATAGTAAAAAAAATCAAGCGATAAATTTTATTTCAAAATATAGATGGTTTGTAGATTGGGATGATAAAGATTGGTTAGAAAAGAGACTTAAGAAAAAGGAGTTTACGTTTCCATATACATAACACTTTGAGATAGTGATCTTGAGAGTATTATTTTGCATTTTATTTTGCTTAGCCTGAAGTTTAATTACTTTTGAATTCGATTGTTTATAACTTCAATACGGCACACACAATTATTCGGGGTCGCTATCTCAATCTTTTCTCAAGACATTTTTTAAAAATAAAAATTAGTCATTATATACTACCGTTCTTTAAAATTAAGAATTGCAAAATTTAATTTTGCGGAAAGTTTTCCTCTTTCAGGAGGGTTTTACAACAAACCTACAAGTTACAACTATTTTAGATATAAAATTTGTTCGCACGGCTGTCATTGTGAGATTTATTTCATTAAAAGAGGCAGAGCTTAAAAAACATACTGTGGTTGAAATTATATCTAGTGATGGGCTGGAACCGCAACCTCATTGTTTAAGATTCGTAAATTAATTTCCTGATATGAAATTAATGGTTTTTATAGTGTCTATATGGTTCTTATGAAACAAAAAATAAATATGCATATAACCATTTGTTAATATAGAAGAAATTTAAATTAATTGCAGGAGTGATTGCTTTACTGCAAATAATTTATAAAATAATAAAATAAAAAGGTTGACAAATAGGAAACATATATATAGTTCTGAAATTGTATTATATTTTGTTTTAATTTTACTTCTTGTGAATAATTAAGTTTAAAATAACTCTTGCAAGGAAGAAAAAATGCTTGATTCAAAGATAAGGAATCAGTTAGAAGAAATCGTCGGACAGGAGAGATTATTAGAAAAACCGGAAGAATTAATATGTTATTCCTATGATGCCTATCTTGAAGAATCTATGCCTGACTTGGTTCTTTTGCCTGTCACATGCGAAGAAGTTTCAAAAATAATGAAAATATGTTCAAGCTATAAGATTCCTGTAACAGCTAGAGGAGCCGGAACCAGTGTATGTGGCGCTTCCATACCCATAAAGCATGGCATTGTCCTTTGTTTTTCACAAATGAATAAAATCATGGAGATCAATACAAAAGACAGATATATAATTGTTCAGCCCGGAGTTGTTAATATTGATATTCAAAAAGCACTTGAGCCTTTCAAATTTTTTTATCCTCCTGATCCGGGGTCTATGAATGTCGCAACCATTGGCGGGAATGTCGCCCAGAATGCGGGTGGTCCAAGATGTTTAAAATATGGTGTGACTGCTGATTATATTCTTGGAATGGAAGTTGTCTTAGCTTCCGGGAAAACAGTCAGATTCGGGAGCAGGAATGTCAAAGATGTCACAGGGTATAGATTGTCAGGCCTTTTTTGCGGTTCTGAAGGGACCTTAGGCATAGTGACTGAAATTATTTTACGTGTTGTGCCTTTGCCTGAAACCATAAAAACAATTTTAGTTACATTTGATGACCTTGATGATACAGCCAGATCAGTGTCTGACATCATAGGCGCCGGGATTCTTCCTGTGGCTATGGAGCTTTTGGATAAATTGACAATAAATGCAATTGAGGATTCTGCCAACCTCGGTTTCCCAAGAGAGGCCCAGGGATCTCTTTTAATAGAGATTGACGGTGTTAAAGAAGCCTGTGAAAAAGAAATGCAAAAGGTAATTGAAAAGGTTAAAGCCAACAATGCTACCTCCATTAAGGAAGCCAAATCAGATAAAGAAAGAGATGAATTGTGGGAAGCGAGAAGAAGTGCCTTTGGTGTGTTTGCAAAGCTTGCTCCTGATATCTTTTCAGAAGATGTGACTGTTCCTGCAAGTAAAATTCCTTCAATGATAAGAAAGACTGTGGCTATTGCACAAAAATACGGGCTTAAAGTCGGTATCCTGGCCCATGCAGGAGATGGCAACATGCATCCAATGATACCTGCTGACAAAAGCAATAAAGAAGAATGGGAAAGAGTGGAAAAAGCTTTTGATGAAATAGTTGAGGCTGCTGTCAGCTTGAATGGCACTCTATCGGGGGAACATGGGATAGGACTTGCCAAAACCCGATTTTTACCCCTTGTAATGAATGAGGATTCCATTGAGTTCATGTCAGTTATTAAAAAAGCTGTTGACCCTGATGGAATACTCAACCCCGGGAAGTTTGTATGAAATCCACTGTACTTCAAAATTGTAACAAATGTGGATTGTGCCTCTCAGTCTGCCCTACATATAAAGTTTTAAACCAGGAACATGCTTCCCCCAGGGCAAGATTGCAGTTAATCAATTTTTATAAAGATAAAAAGGTTTTATCATCCATTGGTTTAAAGGAGATTATTTCAAAATGTCTGATGTGTGGCAGTTGTGCTGCAATATGCCCTTCTGGAATCAATCACTATTCTCAATTCATGGAAATGAGAACAAAGATGCGGCATGATCATGGGGAAAAAGTAGCAATCAAAAGCCTTATTTTTCTCCTTGCCAAAGAATATAGAATAAGACTTGCCGCAGGTTTTGCAGAATTCAGCCAAAGGATAATCCCTGACAATTTTATTGAAAAATATAATTTAGGGAATATTCCTGTAAAAAAATTTCCTAAATTAAATAAGAAGCCATTAAGGAAGGCTGTGCCGGAAATTATTTCTCCTGAAAAAAGTAAGAAAGGCACAGTTCTTTACTTTACAGGATGTGCAACAAACTATGCTTTTGATGGAACAGGTTTTGCAACAATAAAAATATTAAAACAAATGGGCTCTGAGGTAATCATTCCTGAAAAACAGACCTGTTGTGGTATCCCTATGCTTTTTCACGGTGCCCGGGATCAGGCTGAAAAGAATATTTTAATCAATATTGAGTGTTTGAGCCAAGATGATGTCAAGGCAATTATTGTTGATTGTCCGACCTGCGGATCAGCTCTTAAAAATGAATATCCTGCTCTGCAGAAACAGCTTAACCTGGATGATACTGCTGTACAAAAAATTTCTTCAAAGGTTATTGATATTATGTCTTTTATTTTACAGGAATCAGATCATACTGATTTATTTGAAACTTCTGTAAAAATGAAAGTCACCTATCATCTGCCATGCCATCTAAAAAATGGTTTGAAATCATCTTACAATACTGAAAAAATATTAAGGGAGCATCCCGGGCTTGAGTATATACAGGCTGAAGATGTTGATGAATGCTGTGGAGGAGGGGGAACTTTTTTTTATGAGTACCCTGAAATTTCAAAACAGATGGTGGCTACAAAATTAAAAAATGCAAGAAGCACAGGCGCTGAAGTTTGGCTGACTGATTGCCCTGTATGCAGAATCAACCTTTCAGGGAACTTAAAAGAAAAGGATAATATGATAGTAAAACACCCTGTTGAAATGCTTTAATAAATTTGACTTACTAAATACAACTATGGAAGTAAAACTTAAAAAAGGTCACAATTCAATTAATACATCAATTTCTGAAGATATGATAATTGATGTCCTTAAAGGAAGAGATATCCCAGCTCTTAGCCATGAGAATATTCAGAGCGAAATTTCAAAGGGAATAAAGGAATCTATTCCTCAGGAGATACAGAAGAAAAAAATTGTTATTATTGTTCCGGATAACACAAGACTTTGGGCAAGGGGTGATATCTATGTTCCGGTGATTGTCAGAACACTGCTCGACTTGGGCGTTTCTGAAAAATCCATAAAAATTATTATAGCTCTGGGTACTCATTTTGATCTTGAGCATGATCAGTTTTCATCTCTTGTGGGTACCTTTTGTATCGGGAAAATTGAAATTCTTAATTCTGCCAATAAAAACAGTGCAAGGCTTTCATACCTTGGCAGGACGCATAAAGGGACAGAACTTTATATCACCAAAGAAGCATGTGATGCTGATCATATAATTATTTTTGGCGGAGTCCTGCACCATTTGATTGCCGGATTTGGAGGTGGCAGGAAATATATTTTACCTGGAATTGCAGGATATGATTCAATCCAGCAGAATCATTCTCTGGCTTTTTTAAGGGATGGCAGTCCTGACCCCATGGTTAAGCCCGGGCAAACCTCAGGGAACCCTGTTAATGAAGATATGGAGGATGCAGCTTCTCTTTTTTTTAAAGACAGAACCTCATCTTATGTTGCAGTTGCAGCCAATGGAATGGGCGATATCTTTCATGTTGGTATTGGATCTGTAAATGAGGCTTTTAAAAAAGGGTGTGAAAAATTGAATCATGCATGCACTGAAAAAATTTTGGAGAAAGGTGACTTTGCTTTGATTTCAGCAGGAGGCCATAGAACAGATGGTCAGCTTTACCAGGCAACAAAGGCGCTTTTCAATGCAGTCAACGCTGTAAAAGAGAATGGAAAAATCCTTTTTGTGGCCGAAGCTGAAGAAGGAGTCGGAAATATTTTTTTTGAAAAAATTTTAATAAAGTATAAAAGTAACCCTGAAAAAATAGGAAAAGAGCTTGTAAAAGAATTTGATATGCCGTCTTATGTCGCGTTCAGAGTGATTGATGTTCTTAAGCGGTTTGATGTGACACTTATTTCAAATTTTTCAAAACTTAAGACTGAAGAATTGGGGTTACATATACTGATAATGTTGAGAAGTATATTAAGAGCTTAAAGGGGAAAGGTTATATTGTACCGTTTGCTGAAAATATTCTGCCTGTTTTAGATGATCTGATTTAGATGGTTTGGGACAGACAGTGATTTTTATTAATGCCGGGGACAAATTTAAAAAAAGGTCCCCAAAAAAGAAGTTCTATTTAATTTATAATACCTTTATAAGGAGGAATCATGGAAAGAAGAACGTTTTTAAAAAAAGCAGGAACAGCAACCGCAGTAGCTGCTGCAACAGCAGTAACTTTTAAAGCCCCGGCAGTCATTGCATCTCCTAAAATTCGATGGACTGCTACTTCATTCTGGAATCCAAAAGTAAGAATTATGTTCGACACCATAAAGTTGTTCTGTGAGAATGTAAAAGAAATGACAGACGGCCAGTTTGAGATCAAACTTTATGGCGGTGGCGAACTGGTACCCCCTCCGGGTGCTTTTGATGCAGTATCCAAGGGAACTGTACAAATGGGAACTGGGTCTCCATACTTCTGGGCAGGCAAATCAACTGCTTTTAACTGGTTTGGTTCCATTCCTTTTGGAATGAATGCACAATCAGTCAATGCATGGTTTTATGAAGGCAATGGCCAGACACTGATGAATGAATTGTATGATAAGTTTGACCTTGTCCCCAGGATTATTGGAAATTCAGGTATGCAGATGGGCGGCTGGTACAGAAAGAAAATTAACTCTCTGGAAGATTTCAAAGGTTTGAAAATGCGGATTGGCAGTATTGCCGGTAAAGTTCTTTCCAAGGTTGGTGTAACAACTGTTTTTGTACCACCATCTGAAATATTTCCAGCTCTTGAAAGAGGTGTTGTTGATGCGGCTGAATTTGTGGGTCCTGTTCATGATATACTGCTCGGGCTTTATAAGGTTGCAAAATATTACTACACACCGGGATGGCATGAACCAGGACCGGTACTGGATATTTTCTTTAACAAAAAAGCATACAATGATCTTCCAAAACATTTTCAGAGAGTTCTCGATATTGCAGCAGCTGATATTAATGTCAGAACCCTGGCTGCATTTGATGCACAAAGTGGGGCGGCCCTGGATACTCTGGTTAAAGAGCATAAGGTGGATGTGCAGGTCTACCCTGCAGACGTATTGCAAAAATTAAAAGCAATCTCAAAGGATGTAATAGAGGAAGAAGCAAATAAAGATCCTTTTGCCTTGAAAGTACATCAGGATTATAAAGCATTTCAGGCAAAAACTGCTGTCTGGGGCAAGATGTCTGAAAAAGTCTATTGGAATACAATGGCCTAAATTTATGAAAACCATTAAAAAAGCAGTTATTATCAGTGATAAAATCAATGAATGGATTGGCAGTTTTATTGTTGCGCCTGCGGTTTTTATCTTTATTCTGGTCATCTTCAGCAATGTGATAATGCGTTATGTTTTCAATATCAGTTTTGTGTTTATGGCTGAACTGGAGTGGCATATATTTGCTTTTATTTTTTTGTTAGGTGCCGGGTATACCCTGCTGCATGACGGACATGTCCGTGTGGATATTTTTTATTCAATGATGGATAGAAACAGACAGGCATTAATAAACCTTTTAGGGGTCATATTTTTTTTAATACCCTCATGTTATGTGGTCTTAAGCACAACCATTCCGTGGGTTCTTGTTTCTTATAAGATAGGAGAGGTTTCCATAGATCCAGGCGGTATTCCGGCACGGTTTTTATTAAAGGCGACATTGCCGGCTGGTTATTTTTTAATGTTGATCCAGGGAATTTTGCTTGGTGTAAAAAGCGCATTGATACTCCTTGGAAAACCCATTGAAGAGTCGAGATTCTGGGATAAAGGATAATATTAATCTGGGTTCTATTATTAACTGGAAGATAAAATGCTAATTGAATATTTACCGTTTTGGATTGCTGATTACCTGGCTGCATGGCTTTTTCTGGTATTGACCATTGCCTTAATGGGAGGGTTCCCTGTCACATTTACCATGATGGGGACATCCTTCCTTTTTGGTCTTATCGGGTTAAACGCCAGCTTTTTTGATCTATTGCCCCTGCGCATGTGGGGAATAATGAACAATACCATGTTAATGGCAGTCCCCTTGTTTATTTTTATGGGCCTTGCTCTTGAAAGATCAGGGCTTGCAAAGCAATTGCTGGAAACAATGGAAGAGCTTTTTAGAAATGTACGAGGGGGACTGGCTATTTCCGTTGTTATTGTCGGAGCGTTATTGGGTGCATCTACCGGTATTGTCGGGGCAACAGTCGTGACAATGGGGTTAATGTCTTTGCCCATCATGCTCAAGTATAAGTATTCAAAATCTTTTGCTGCAGGAACAGTTGCAGCTTCCGGGACATTGGGACAGATTATTCCTCCCAGTATTGTTTTATTGCTTTTAGGACCTGTAATGGAAGTACCGATTGGAGATATGTTTATCGGTGCTGCTATACCGGGAATGATTCTGGTTGGTCTTTATTGTCTGTTTATCTTTTTGTCTACGTTTTTTGGAACAAAACATGTTCCGGCTGCCCATGCAAAGGCTCCGAACTTTGATAAAACCTTTATTTTAAAAATTTTTAAAGCTCTTGTCCCACCCTTATTTTTAATTCTCGCTGTACTTGGAACAATTTTTGCCGGTATTGCTACACCAACTGAATCAGGTGCCATGGGAGCAGTTGGTGCCGTTGTTTTGACTGCAATGAATGGAAAACTGTCCTTTAAATTATTGCATGATGTTGCAAAGGGAACCATTAGAATGACCTGTATGGTTTTTATCATAATCATGGGAGCCACTTGCTTTGCCCTTGTTTTTAGAGGTCTCGGGGGTGATGACCTTCTTCGGGAATTCATCGCCAGCATGAATCTCCATGGATGGCAATTGATAACTATGGTAATGATTTTTATTTTTATTCTAGGTTTTTTTCTTGATTTTATTGAAATTACTTACATACATATCCCCATCATAGCACCCATTGTTGTTGAATACGGCTATGATCCACTCTGGTTTGGCATCATGTTTGCCGTGAACCTGCAAACATCGTTCATGACCCCTCCCTTTGGGCCTTCTCTGTTTTATCTAAAAGGGGTCTGCCCACCGGAAATTAAAACAACTGATGTATATAGAGGAATTATTCCTTTTGTTATTTTACAAATTATAGGACTGATTATTATAGCAATCTGGCCAGGCCTTGTCACCTGGTTGCCGGGTGTTGTTTATGGCAATTAAGGAGGGTTTGTTAAAAGGATAAGAACATGGATGAAAAAATAATTTGTAAGAATATAAAAAAACTTCGTAAACAAAATAGTTTTACACTGGAAAAGCTTGCCAACCTGACAGGCCTCACAAAAGGTTATCTGTCAAAGGTTGAACGATCTGAAAAAGCACCTCCTTACTCCACTTTGAATAAAATTGCCGGGGCCATGGGGACGGAAGTGACAAGTATTCTTGGCAAGGATATTGAACCACTTGATGATGTCAGGATCAGTTTTCAAAAAAAGAATGAAGGCACTATAATCAAAGCAACCTCTGTGCTTTCAGGGTATGACTATGAAGTTCTTGGTGCAAATAAGCCAGGCAAGAATATGGAGCCCTTTATCATATATTCGCCTTTTGATCTTAAAAAAATGTATACCCATGAGGGTGAGGAATTTATTTATATTCTGGACGGAACTCTTGAATTCATAATTGGAGCGGAAAAGTTCATTATGGAACCAGGTGATAATATTTATTTTGATTCCTGCGTCCCCCACGGTGGTAAAAGTATCGGAAAGAAACAGGCTAAACTCCTGGTTATCATCTATTTCTACAAAAGAAATCGCCAATAATTAAACCCTGTAATATTTGTTTTCAGGATAGAGCTCAAAAAGGAATTCAGACCTCTATCAACCAAGACGATATAACACTGCTTACAGGACCAATCAAAAAACACAGCTAATTATCAGTAACTACTTTTCTGTTTTTAAATTTCCAGCCATTCTCGGTTTTAACAAATTCATCTTCATAAACCCCCTGATAAGATGTAAGGGGTTGATTTTCCATATCCACCTTACCGTTTAGCATTACCTTTGTTGAAAAATATATTGTTTTTGTTTTTGCAGTTATTTCTGTTATCTCAATGAAAATAGTATTTGTTTGGAAATGTCTGGTTTGAATTCCTTTGAGTTCATTGCTAAACAGTTGTTTTACAAAATCATTAAAAGCTTCCCTGCCTGATATTTCCAATACTGCTGTACCATCAACTCTATACCAACTCCAAACACATTTCTCAGTAAATAAATCACTTAACCCTAGGACATTTTTTTCATCCCACATAAATGAATATGTTGATATTAATTCATTTATCTCCAATTTTTCTTTTGTTATTAAAATTTGGGCTGTATTATCTGTTTTCTTATTCATAATTATCTCCTTTAAATCAACTTTTAATCTAACCCTATGAATTAACTCGAGGAGAAAAAAATTGGTTCTCCGGTAGTATTTGTCTCCGGTGAGCGGTTCAACTCGATATTAACATCTTTGGCTAAGCGCTGCATTTTATTATTAACAATTCTTCTGACCGGTTATTTTTAACACTTTCTTCTCCGGAATAATAGAATAACTGTAATCATTCTTAAAGAGGTCTGTTTTGTTACATACAGATTATCCTAGTGGTAAGTATTCAGAGGTTTGAATTCTTAAAGATATTAAAAGAATCCTTAATTGGATTTTTCAGAGACAATTTCAAACAGAATAAGTTTTTTTGATCAAAGTTATATGTTATGTTTATTTATGATATTTTAAGCAAAATTTGGAGTGGGAGAAATCAAGAAGAAATTACGGATTAAGTGTAACTGATACTGGACTCAGTAAATATTCATAAAAGCTTGCATATTGTTGACTTTAAAAGCTGCTTTTAGTATTAATAACATGTAGATAACTCAAGTTATAGAGAGGTTATAAAAGGAGTTGATATGGGTAAAAAAATGAAAGCTCTTGTGAAAGCAAAACCTGAGCAGGGACTTTGGCTTGAAGATGTTGATGTGCCAAAAATAGATCAAAATGATGTTCTAATTAAAATAAAAAAAACCGCTATTTGCGGAACAGATGTTCATATATATAACTGGGATAAATGGTCCCAGGCAACTATTCCTGTGCCAATGCATGTGGGTCATGAATTTGTAGGGGAAATTGCTGAAATCGGAGCAAATGTCCATGATTTTAAACCAGGTGATCTTGTTTCAGGAGAAGGTCATATTGTGTGCGGGCATTGCAGGAATTGTCTTGCAGGAAGACGTCATCTATGCAAGAACACACAGGGTGTTGGCGTGAACCGGCCCGGAGCCTATGCTGAATATCTTTCCATACCTGTAACAAATGTCTGGTATTGTGATAAAAGTATACCATTAGATGTGCTTGCATGCTTTGACCCTCTTGGGAATGCTACCCATACAGCTTTATCATTTGATGTTCTGGGTGAGGATGTGCTTATTACAGGCGCCGGGCCCATAGGCTGTATGGCTGCTATGATTGCAAGACATGCGGGAGCTAGATTTGTGGTTATTACTGA
>JAIOSM010000508.1 GCA_021107575.1 Desulfobacteraceae bacterium
GCCTACAAAGGAATTACTACGAATAGCAGGAACTCCTATGACTGCGGCTTCAGATGTCATAGTCTGGCTATCACCTATAAACATTGTAGCAAAAAACATTAAATGATGTATTTTTTCAGGTGAGACTTTTATTTGGAAATTTTTTAGTTCAGGTTCAATCTCTCTTTCAGTAGTAATAAAGATCTTTCCATATGGCTCTAAAAAGTTAATAAGTTTAAGCTTTTGTTTAATACTAAGGCCTTTAGCTCCAACATCATGATGAGCCTTAAAAACATTAAAACGCATTATAAAAAAGGGTTCGTCTTGTTTTAAACCAATTCCATCAAGAATATTAGCATCTGGTTTGAATATATTAGGATGAAGATATGCCAGTTCGTGAAAGCCAGGGTAAAAAATAGTATTCTTTTTTTTTCTGTTTCCTTTTAGAGATTCTGGAGAAAGCAGAGTATCACAAAAAGGGTGAGCATATCTTGCAAAAAGTGGCTGCACGTCATCATCATCATCGTCTAAAACAATTGATTTCATTTTAGATAATTTTGACACATGAGCAATCGAAATGGAACTCCCAATACCAAGAGTAATATTATGCTTTCTTACAATCATAAGCAATTTAAGATTGTAGTATATTTGATATAAAGCTTTAGCAAATATATTATCTTTTTTTATCCCTATCTCTTCATAATTTATACTGTATTTTGATAATAGAAATTTTGCTGATGGAATGTCCTTAACAGTAACAAAGATTTTATGCCCTTTTCTCTTTAAATCATAAATAAGATTCTTCAGTAAATGAACATGCCCAGGATGCCCTATATCAATTAATATTCTCATAATCATTTAATCTTCTGCCATAATTTAAAACCTATTTTTGCCAGATTGAATAACAGAGGATGATGAATTTTCTCAAATCGTCCATAATTTATAAAGGCACCTCCAAATTTTTTTTTATAATCTCGAACACCATAAGGGACATTAGGTTTGCCTGCTCCCCCAAAGTCAAAAACCTTATAGTTGTTTTCTTTGCCCCACTTAAATACTTCCCAGGGGATCAAATCATTGGGGTACTTATTATAAAATTTTTTCAGGCTTCCTGCATAAAAATCGTAAATTGTATTCTTAAAACCTAAGGCAAGCATGCAACCAATTATTTCATTTTTATAATAGGCGCAAAATAATATTATTTTTGCATCAGAGCCCATACAAAATAAATTATAAAAAAACTTATAATCTGGTATTGGTAACTTTGCCCGATCATATACTTCCTGCAGAATGCCATAGCATTTTTTTAATGAAATTTCTGAATGTTCAACAGAAAAAGATGCTCCTTCTTTTGTTGCTCTTCTTACTTCATTCCTCCTTTTTGAATGAACTTCTTTCCATAGTTGATCTTCTGATTTTGTTAAATCAATGAGTATATTCAGGTGCTCTTCATACAAAAAATCATTTCTATTAAAAGTACTTTTTGAATTACCCCAATCCTTGAAATTTCTGAATTGAGAATATATTACTCTGTTTTTAATAATTTTATTATATTCTTTCAGTATCAATTCTAGAATATCAGGATTATCATCTCTTATTATGGGGCCACCATGAACAATCGATCTGGCTGTGAGATTGCCCAATATTCCAGAATATTCTTTCTGAATAACTGCTAATAATATTCCATATATATCATTTTTTTCATCTACAACTGACAGGAATACTGGTTCATATTTTTTTGTATTTGCATACACTTCACACATATCCGGGGTTTGAAATATATTGCCATATGGATGTTCACTAACAAATTCATTCCATTTGTTTTGATCTATTTTATCAATTTTTGTTATTAGTGTATAACCCAACATTAAATTATCCTATTGAATAAATTGTTTGTGCCACAAATCAATATTGATCCATTTCCAAATTTCTTTTGCAATATTTATTTTTTTATTCATGTGTTTTTGAAACAATTTATTTGCTTTGTTTTGATCAATATACCCCATTTCTTTAAAGTAATTAGAATTAATTACATCCTGAATATATTCACTAAATTGTTCTGTTCTAAACCATTTATCCTGTGGAGTATCAAAGCCCACTTTATCTCTTCGCATGCGTAGCCGTTCAGGCAAAATACCTTTCATTGCCTCTCTTAAAATATGCTTAGTCATCCCTTTGTGAATTATTTGATTTGCAGATGAAGCTAAAATTCTTTCCACAAGCCTGTGATCAAGAAAAGGGACTCTTGATTCCAGAGAAAATCTCATAGAATTACGATCTTCCCATTTTAAAAGATGTTCCAGCTTATATTCAAAATGATCGAACAAAGCGGCATTTAAATTTGCAGCACCGTACAAATTTGAAGTAATTGTATTTGAAGAAGCATATTGCTTTGTAAATTCATTATTTATATAGCCATGTTCAGAAGTTCTAAGGTTAGCTTTAATAGTTTCTGGCAGAAGGAAATAAGCAAGGGTTTTAAAGCCGTATAAAGATTGATGCTTTATCAAGTAATGATAAGATTCAGATAAAAATTTTAAAATAGAAAAATTACATAAAAGATCTTTAAAATAAAATCCAAAAAAGTAATGATAACCAGCTAATTGCTCATCAGCACCTTGGCCGTCTAAGGTTACTACTACATAATTTTCTGCAAGTTCCATAACTTTGTATTGAGCATATGGACCAGTTGAAGGGATCGGTTCAGCATGGGTATTAACAAAATCTTCTTTATCCGCAAATAAGCTTTCTGCGGAAGGTTGTGTATAATACATATTGTTTAACAAATTATTATATTCTGCAATAAATTCAGATTCATCACTAATTTCATTTTTTCCATACACTGCAGAAAAAGTATTTAAATCTTTTTTATCAAAATCATTGAGTAACACAGAAACTATACTTGATGAGTCTAATCCTCCACTTAAACAAACTCCAACAGGCACATCAGAACGAAGTCTTAATTTTATAGAATCGCTAAAAAGATCTTTATATTCTGCTGGGCTATTAAAGGGATTCCCAACATGTTGTTTTAAATCATACCATTTTTGAAATCTTAACTCTGAATTTTTAATCCTGAATGAATGTCCATGCTGAAGTTTATAAATATTTTTAAAGAATGTGTCTTGAGTTTGGTCAGTTCGATTAAAAGCAAGGTAATCAAACACAACTTGCTCATTTGCCTCTGGCTTATTATCTAAGGCTGATAAAATAGGAGGGATTTCTGAGGCAAACACAAATTTATTATTATCCTGATAATAATAAAAAGGTTTAATACCAAAACGATCTCTTGCACCAAATATTTCTTTAAGTTTAGTATCATAAATAACAAACGCAAACATACCATTAAATTTGTGCAGGCAATTCTCGCCCCATTCTTGATATGCAGCGAGAACAACTTCAGTGTCAGTACCTGTTTTGAATTGATACTTATGTTTTAATTCTTTTCTAAGTTCAATATAATTATAAATTTCTCCATTGTAAACAATTACATAACGATTGTCATGACTGTACATAGGTTGATGACCTGCCGTACTCAAATCCAGAATACTTAATCTAACAAACCCAAAAGCAACATTGCCGTCAGAGAACAAACCATCATCGTCAGGACCACGATGTTTCATTCTAAGCATCATGGTAGTTAGCTGTTTGTCCTGAACAGGTCGATTATTAAAATTAATTATTCCACAAATTCCGCACATTATTTTTTTCTCTTAACTATGTTTTGATAAATTGTTACTATCTTTTTAGCAATAATTTGAATTTTTAGATGTTGGATATGTTCTCTACCATTTGTATTTTGGCTGTATCGCAGTGTTTTTTTAATACATTCAGCGAGATCACGAGGGTTGTACGAAGTGATATGACACCCTTGAGTGCCTTGAATCACATCTTTAACGTCTCCTGCATCTGTAGCGATAATGGGACAATTGCACGCCATGGCTTCTTTAATTATATTCGGCGACCCCTCTTGAAATGAGGTTAAAACCAATATATCTGTTGCGTTCAGATATATTGGCACCTCATTATGATCAATAGGGTATGGTGTTAGTAATTTGGCGTCTTTTATGTAAGTTAGAGCTTCATATAGCAAAGGGAAGTTTTTGTTCGCAATGGATGTGTCAGCAATAAAAAGAATATATTTTTGATTTTGTTTTAAGTTTAATTTTTTTTTAGCTTTAATTTTATTCATAGGTGCAAAAATATCTAAATCAACTCCATTCGGAATAATTTTCATTTTATTTTTAAATATTATTTTTTTTGATAGATTTTTTGATTTTACAATACTGAAATCAATGAAGAATTGAAGTAGTTGATTGAGAGGTATGAATAAAAAGTCAGAAATATTTTTTTTGCCCTTTTTATCAGCATCACCCAGAAGATCATCGCCCATAAAAGAAACAACAATAGGTATCCCTGTGAATGTAAGCCTGCTAATCCAACCACATAATCCATAGTGAGCATGTAGAACATCATAATCCCCTTGGATAATTTTTTTTTTGAGCTTCTTAATATTTTTAAAATATCCAACAATTCCCTTCCCCTTTATAGGGAAATACTCAATGTTAACTCCTTCTCTTTTCAATGAGTCACCCTGAGTTTTTATAAATGGAATTATTCCAAACCTTGAATTACCGCTACATATAAATAGTACATTCATTTTATTTTTTCAAAAAAACTAAATTTTCCATTTTTGCCAGGCAATATGCTATCAACAGTTTCAATTGTTATCTCCAAGTCATATTTTTTAAATTTTTGTTTTAATATTTTTTTTGCATGTTCAATATTAAAATGAATATCCGGTTCAATAAGTAGTTTTAAAGCAGTTCCATTCCATATTACCTTATGCTTTAGGACTCCTCCGATCTCCCTTAACAATGTTCCACCTATAACATTAATTGGGGATATTTTATTTTTATTAGAAAGAGTGATAGTGTCTGAAGTTCGTCCTTTAATTTTTTTAAAATAGTTTAATTTAATTTCTTTGTTTTCGTTACCTGTGTGGACTTTATCAATTAGATCCCCGATTTTATATCTTATGAAGGGCATTAATTTATTATCAAGATCAGTTACAATAATTTCATTGAGTTCATTATTATATGTCTCTGTCTCAACTAAGACATGAGGCTCAATAATATAATATTTATCAGAATGTACTGGGCGAACAGCAATACCATTTATCTCACCGCAGCCATAAATATCACTCACTTTCCCGAGGCTGGTTTCAATAATTTCTTTCTGATATTCATGTAAATTTTCTGCAGTGGTAAAAACAAATTTCGGCTTATTGAGATTTATATTATGCTCCTTTAAATATAGTGACAGATTATAAATAGAAGAAGTATAACCATCTATCGAATCAGGTTTAAATTTATTAATAAGTTTAATTATATCGGGAAAATTATTTAGCTCATTAAAAATTGTAGAGGGCAAATTTTTTTGCCTCATCAATAATTGTTTTAGTTTTGATGAGAGTGTTTTCCATCTTTGAATTGATGATTCATTTCCCCAAATGTGAAGCATATTTTTGCCCAATGTCCACTTTGATAATTGATAGGAGAAAAGTAAAGCTGCCATACCAGCACTTTGAGAATCCAAATCGTTGTAATAGGAAATTGGGATTCCAGTTGTTCCGCTTGAGCTTGATTTGAATTTTTTGATCTTTTTTGATACTAATTTGTCCAGATTGTTTTGAATATCGGAACGAGTAAGCGGTGGAATCTTTTTAATATCATCAAAAGTATTAATAGAGTTGGGTGTTAAATGATTATCAATCATCAACTCCTTATAATAAGGGATATTATTATAAGCATGTTCTATAAGGAGCTTGAATTTTTTGAATTGGTATTTTGAAATATCAACTCGTTGCCAGTTCAGGACTTCGTTATAGAATCTAAGATAATTTTTTACCTTAGTACCCTTCCCCATATCGAGTAAAAAAAGGATAATCGAATTTTTACTTAAAAACATTGATTCTATAAGCTTTTCTCTAAATATTTTACCATTGAGGCAACATTAATAAAATTAGTAAGATCACTTTTCCATTCTCCCCGGACCATTGAAAGAATAAATCCTGAGTCGAACAATTCTTTATTGATTTCCCATTGTTGAATATATTCTATATTGCTATCGATGCATTCTATCGCATAATCAGGCTGGGCAGTTGATTTTCTATTAAAAATTTTTCGCTTTAGAAAAGACTTTGCAATATTCAGTTTCCCGGCCAAAGTGAAAAAATCTTTAGGTTTGTACCCCCTGTCTGTAGGGAAATCTGCAAGCTGAGGCCAACTTTTTTTTAATATATTTGAGTACAATACTTGCCCTCTGAATCTAATTATTGGGTTATTCTCCATAAAAGATGCATTGGCACCAGATAGCTCAGTTTTGAGTAATTCTGTTATAAACCCCAAATCCAGATAAGGACTTCTGTTAAAAAAATACTCTGATTGCAAAATAATTTCAGGTCCAAAATATTTTCTAAATACCTGTTCAAACATGTAGATATAGAAATTTTGGTTTAACGTGAGATCCTTTTTAAATGATCGTCTCATGTCAAATATTACATCAATTAATTCTTGCAATTCATTTTTAAAATTATGAAGGTTAAGATATTTCAATTTTGGATTGGCTAATATCTTTGTTTTAAGTGTCTGATCATCTTTTACTGAAAAAATATCAAAAAGTTCTTGAGATGTCATAACCCCTGCTATTTTCATAGAGCGTAATATTTCGCTACCAAAATTTCCGGATAAAAGAAAATTTGTATTCTTGCCAATTAGTTTTGCAATATAATTATAATGAGCTCTTGAAAGATTTGCATTACCTTCTGTTTTTTCTAAAAGCTCTATTGCGTTTACTAAATAATGTTTCTCAGCAAAATTTTTATCCAATATAACTTCAAAATATTCAATATTTAATTGTTCAGCTATGCTTTTCGGCACTAATATATCTTTAGCTTTTTTATCTCCGTAAGAAAATGATTTAAAGGATTTGGAACTGGCTAAGGATAGAGCGATTAACGTCCTGCCATCAAACCCGCCTGTGAAGGTTGAATAATACGGCTCATCAGGAAAATAGTCAGAAGAGCTTTTTATAAAGTAATCGCTCATTGGTTCAAGTGCCGATTTCCATGGCATAGGATTTTGGACAAAGAAGTCTTCGATCACAGTATGCTTTTTAACTTGAAATGAGGGATCATATGAGATGAATGAATTTGAAGGCACAGTTTTTATATCAGAAAAATAAGTCTCATCAAATAATGTATAATAGAACAAGGTCTTCTGAAGTATCGCAGATTTATTGAATTCAAGTTTTTTGTTTATATTTGTTAATAGTAATTTAGTGGAAGAGGAGATATATACGAAATCAGAATCCAAATAATAATAAATGGGTAGGATACTAAACATACTATTGTAAACAGCTACGCTTCTTTTTTTTTTATCTATGTGAATTAAGTAAAAAAATCCTTTTAGTTTAGATATTGTGTTTTCATTAAAAGAGTCTGTTATATATTTAAAAAACGCAGCAGAATCATTATTGTATTGTCTTGGGAGAATAATATCTCCTATAAAGAAAAAAAGTGTGGTCTGGGTTTCTATTTTTTTTATAAATTTATTATTATTTTCAATAGCAATATTAATAATTGCATCCTTGTCACAATCCGACTTTTTTATATTCAGGTGCTGGTCAGTTTGTATTCTTCGGAACGGTTTATTTATTGGTAATCTAATGATAAATTTCATTTACATTGTGCCTCAAAAATAATCCTGTAATACATTAATTCTGTCTCCTGCCTATAAGATAAACCTTATTTATAAAATTCCAGGGAAATTGATTAAGATAACTGCCTATTCTATAGCGTAATTTTAAAGTTGATAAAAATACATTGTTATGAAACATCGGAGCTCCAAAGCGAGCAAAACGAGTGGAGTCTTGAGGATCTGCATTGCTATTGCCGACAGCTGTGGCTAAGTAACCTGCATCCAAGGCAATACGGTGGGCAAGGTCATTATTATCCCCATGGGGCCAACATAGAAATTCAATATTTTTATTGAGCTTTTCCCCTAATATTTCTTTTGATTTTATAATCTCATACTTTATCCTTTTTAAATAAGCTTTTTCATTTTCTTGTTCTGAAATTATTCTATTTTTTTTTTTGAATTCGTTATATGTGGGCAATACTATTTTAAGTGCTTTCTCAAAATTATAGTCATTGAAGTTATAAGTTTTCAGACAATTGATGCACGCCTGAGCAAACTCATCACTAATGCTGATCTTTTTTGCAATAATTGCAGATGCGGATTCAAAAATAGGGTAACCATAAGGCAATAAGTTTTCAAATTCCTGATTTTCAATGTAGTAAGGCTTTTTTTGAGGAAAGTGGTTTGCTATTTCATAGAGTGAATCTGCTCCAGAGTGATGAAATCCAATTAAATTATCAGAAATGGGATACTTGGTGTGTGTCATTGTGTGAGATTGAATATCTATGACTCCTGATGATTCCATTTCCAGCATTTCGGCCCAGGACAAAAAACCCCATTGCCTGATATCTTCATCAGAAGCGTTTCCTTCCCACACATCTTCCAGATTAGGTCTTATGTCTGGTTTTTGATTTACAAAATCCGGATTAACAAAAATAGTAGCTTTTAATCCATATTTTTTAAGAAGCGGGAAACCCCATATCCAGTTGTCAAGATATCCGTCATCAAACGTAATAACCAGTGGATTTTCAGGTGCTGCGATTGAATGATTGCGAATATCCCAATAGTCTTTTAAAAAAAGAGTAGTATAGTTTTTTGAAAAATATCGAAGTTGATTTTCAAAAAAAGGCAATTCCATGGTCAGGAAATTTTTTCCCCAGCCTAGATTTTTAATCCCGATGGAGTGATAGTAAAGAATAGGTATTTTCATTTTTCAAAATCCAGTATATTTATTTGATTCAAAGGGACCATGAACTCTTATTTTAGCGATGTGACTGTGTGGTAGATAATAAGCAATACCACGCTATGATTTTAAAGGTTGCAAGATTGTTCAGAAGAATTTTTTTTTGATAAAAAATTCATAAACATATACAACAAATATGCTAGTGATAATAGGCTCTGCTGGGAACTTAAATCGATTAGCATCTTGGAGAACGTTAGCGTAAAAATGAATAGCAGGGAAATACCAAATAAGTGTATATAGTGGTATTTTATTTTTTATATTTTCGAAATTTCGACATTTTACAGCATAAAGAATATGGCTTAAACTTAATATATATACAGAAAAAATAATTAATAACATTGAGATTTTATAAAGTTTGATTATGAAAGATGGTAGTATGTTTAAATTCAGAGGCTTATCTACAGGTAAAGTAGGAGATATATATTTGAAACTATTTAATAATGAAAATATTTGATATTTAAACAGTATTAGTTTGTTTTGGTCTTTGATTTGAGCATAAAAAGGGAGTAGCAAAGCGCCTAACTTATTACTCTTTCCAGAAGAATTAGTTAGTGAATAATATTCTAGTAACTTGGGTTCAGCATCTAAATATAGTTTATACCCATTTATTTCTGGGATCATTTGATAATAAATTGTTTTTATCATATTATATTTTAACAATGAGCCTTTATTATAAGTATTTACATTAATTTGGTTTTTCATTTTTTCTTGTTCTTTAATAAAAATATTAAGGATTTCTTTATATTCTTCAGTAACTGTATTATTAGCATTGATACTAGCAGGTATTGCCCATCGTTGTCCAATATGGTGAGAAGGGAGTAAGCCAAAATAATCGTTATTAACAAAATTATATAGAGACCATATACTAATAATAAGTAAGACAGGCAGCCCAAAAGCAATTACATTAGTTAGTAAGCGAGCAATCTTTTTTTCATAAAATATGAAATTAAAACATAGTAGGCAGAACACCACCACTGGCAAGCCCAATAAATTAAATCTTGTTAAAATCAAGAGCCCTGTTAAAATTCCCGAGTAAATAATATAACTAATTTGTCCTGTATGTGAATGTTTTATTAAAAAATATGCTAACAAAACAAATAAAAACATTGAGAGTGTTTCGGATAATAAGTTATATGCGAAAAAAATTATAGATAAATTAAAAATCGTAAGCAGACCTGCAATCCAAGCAATGCAACTATTTTTTGAAATATTGAAAGACAGTTTAAATATTATTAAAGTACTACAGTAGATTAAAAAGAATTGAAAAATCATTGCTATATATGCATACTGAGTGCCACTTACAATAATAATCGGTCCAAGCAATATTGAATAAAAAGGAGATCTGTGAGACTCGTCACCGTCTATAGCACCCTCGATATTCCAGATTTGTTTTGCAAGGTTGATGTATTTTGTAGCATCTCCCTGGGCTTCTTCTATTATTGGTTTGAAGCTCATAGAAAAGATAATCATAATAAAAAAAGTTAGAATAGCAAATGTCTTAAATGTCAGATATTTATTTGTCATTAGTTTTAATATCCTTTTTTATTATATATCCAGGGCGGTTTTTTACATCTTCAAATATCCGCCATATATATTCTGAAATAATACCTAAGCTTAA
>JAIOSM010000035.1 GCA_021107575.1 Desulfobacteraceae bacterium
GCCATTGTATCTGAAAAAGAGGTTAACAGGCTGGGAAATGATTTTGGGAAGCATCCCGTTGGAACAGGTCCCTTTAGTTTTATATCCTGGGATGCAGGAGAATCAATTTGTCTTAAAAAGTTTAAAGAGTATTATGCAGGACCTGCTTTTCTTGATGAGATTCATTACAAGATTTACTCAGAAGAGCAAGTGCCTGAATCAATAGTAGATTTTCAAAACAATAATCTTGAAGAAATGTTAGTCCACGGTAATGTTAAAGAAAAACTCGCAGATATAAAGGGGCTTCAATGGGTTCACAGGCCGTCTCTGAGCCTCTTTTTTTATGGCATAACTCTTAAGCATCCCAACCTTGTGAATGCTGCTCTTAGAAAACCTATTTCCATTGCCATTGATCGCCAGACATTTGTAAATAAAGTCTATAACGGCCAGTTTGAGATTGCAAGAACCATTTTGCCCCCTGGTATGCCAGGATATACCCCGATGAACCGAATGGAGGACAATAATCCCGACCTTGCCCGCCAGTATTTAAATCAATCCTTTGGTAAAAATTTAGAGAATCAGCCTGAACTGGAAATTGTATCTGCTTTTAAAACTCCAAGAGTAGAGCAGGAAATGGCCATGATCAAAGAGTTCTGGTCAACAATCGGCATAAAAGTCAGAATAAAATATATTACTGGCTGGAAAAATTTTGAAGCCTATCTAAAATCAGATTCTGTTCAGATCTACCGGTATGCATGGTTTGCTGACATGCCTGATCCGGACAGCTTTTTATATTCCCTTTTTGCTTCTGATTCTCCCACCAATTTTATGAGATTACAGGATAAAAATGTGGATACCATGCTTTCAAATGCAAGAAGAATTTCAGACCCGGTTAAGCGGGCAAAGGAATATCAGAAACTTGAAGCAATCATCATGGAGACCGCTCCCCTTATTCCGCTTTTTTATATGAGTGTGGACAGGGTATATCAATCCTATGTTAAATCCGTAAAAGTGAGTGCACTTGGGGCTCATACAATGCCGCTCAATCAAGTTTGGCTCGACAAACCACCCTCACAAAACAATTGAATATTTACAAAGGAGAGGATTGGTCGCATCAAATAGACATAATGATACATCCAGCGGTAACGAACCAATAGTTAAAAAAGCAAGATTTGTTTCCCTGCGTTATCGGTTTATTTTTATCACCTCAATTATGCTCCTGCTTTTACTGACAACTCTTGCTGTCATTCTTGGAACACTTCAAACCCGGACCATCAGAGCAAGGATTGAGAAACAGGGGTTGGCTATTGCTAAGAATCTTGCGGCCATTTCTGTTGATCATCTGATAACTTATAATTATATTGCTTTGGAGAAACTGGTCAATCAGGCAGTGAATAATCCCGACATTCTTTATGTGATAGTCCATGATAAAGAGGGGAGAGTAGCTGGATACAGCCGTAGACCTGATCTTCAGAACAGGATCTTAACAGACACTCTCAGTCAGAATGCAGTTAAGGTAAAAAAACCTTTAATTTCAATTCATTCTCCAGAATCCGGCAGCACTTCAGTAATGGAAGTAGCTGTGCCAGTTTACCTTCCCGGTTCACAGGACCGATGGGGAACTATTCGGGTTTGTTTATCCCTTGAGCTGATGTATCAGCAGATCCGTCAGACCTTGTGGAGTATTCTTATCCTGGGATCTGTGGCTCTTGCCATTGGTATTCTGATTTCCAACTGGGCTGCTCAAAGAGTTACACAACCTCTGGGGACTCTAGTCAAAGCCACCCTTGAAGCGGCTAACGGCAATTTAAAACAAAATATCTCAATCCATACTCATGATGAAGTGGAGATTTTGGCATCTAATTTTTCTTTTATGATTCAGGAAATACTTGTTCAAAAACAACAATTAGAAAACCAGCTTAGAGAAATCAAGCAATTACAGCAATATGCCGAGAAAATTTTGGATACAATGAATGACGGTCTTTTAGCAGTTGATATGGATGGAGTTGTTATGGCGGTCAACCCTGCTGCCCGCAATATTTTGGATATCCCCCACGACAAAATCGTAAAAGGCTGTCATGCCCTGAAGCTTTTTGACAAGGATATGTTGTTTGCAAATTACATACAACAATCCCTTGAAAATCCTGCAGGTAAAAATCAGCATGAAATCCACCTGCAAAAG
Organism: Desulfobacteraceae bacterium; assembly: GCA_021107575.1. GTDB lineage: Bacteria > Desulfobacterota > Desulfobacteria > Desulfobacterales > Desulfobacteraceae > JAIOSM01. Next base: position 2,162 of record JAIOSM010000035.1, read on the forward strand.
AGAGAAGAGAGCAGGGTGATTCTGACAGGTAGAGGAGTACTTGAATCAGATACGAAAATTCCAAGTCAGATTATATTTAACCTTAATGATATTACTGCTTTTAAAAAGCTTGAAGCTGAAATTCGTCAGGCTCAGAGGCTTGCTGATATGGGAACCCTGGCTGCCGGCATTGCCCATGAAATCAGAAATCCCCTTTCTGCTATCAAAACCTATGTGGCATTATTACCGGGAAAAATTGAAAGCCCCGGTTTTCTGGAAAAATTTCAAAGAATAGTTCCTCGAGAAATCAATCGGCTCAATATTTTTATAGAAGAACTTTTAGAGTTATCAAGGTTGCCGAAATATAAGTTCAAACTGACAGATATTCGGAAATTGTTGCTACAAAGTATTGAATTACTGGAAGCAAATTTTAAGACCAATAACATTGACTGCCAATGGGATAGCCCAAAGGAGCTACCCAATATCGTGGCAGATGCTGAGCAGCTTGAAAAAGTATTTACAAACCTTATGCAGAATGCAGCCCAGGCAATGCCTGATGGCGGTGTGGTTACCATTCATACAGTCTGTGAAAACAGTCTGGTGATTATAGATTTCAAGGATACAGGTCACGGGTTTTCAACTGAGCTTGCAGAAAATATTTTTAACCCATTTTTTACCACCAAGGCCAAAGGGACCGGGCTGGGGCTTGCCATCTCACATAAAGTAATCTCGGAGCATGGGGGGCAGATCAAAGCAAAGAGCAAAAAAGGTGAGGGAAGCTGTTTTTCAGTTAGTCTGCCAGTAAAATAACATTAGAGATCATTTTGATTCCGTGTTAGATTCAAAGCCTTCATTTTTTGGATCAGGGTGTTTCGGTGAATCCCAAGGAGATTTGCTGCCTTAGTCTGGTTCCACCGGCAGTTCTGAAGAGCTCGCATGATATATAGATGTTCAAAAGATCGGCGAGCCTGGATCAATCCCTTGTTTTCTTTCGCACCTTTATCAGCACCTTTTATGGCTTCTCCATGAAATAAAAGGTCAAAGGGAAGATCTTTTTCATCAATAAATTTGTTTTCTGATCCCAACACAACCATTCGTTCGATAAGATTTTCCAACTCCCGAATATTCCCGGGCCAGGGATAAGTCTCCAGTACATTAATCGCATCCGGTGTAAAACCTTTTATGTTTTTATTCATCTGACGATTGAGCCTGTCCAGAAAAAAATCTGCCAGAAGAGGGACATCACCTTTTCTTGTCCTAAGGGGTGGCAGTATGATTGGAACCACATTGAGTCTGAAATAGAGGTCATCTCTGAACAAGTTTTCTTTCACCATCTCATCCAAACTGGTATTGGTGGCTGTGATAATCCTGACATCTACTTTAATAGTACGATGGCTGCCCACTCGTGTAAATTCCCGTTCCTGGATAAATCTTAATAGCTTTGCCTGAAACTCAGGTTTCAGGCAGGAAATTTCATCCAGAAAGATTGTGCCTTGGTGGGCATATTCAAATTTGCCAAGGGTATGTTTATACGCACCTGTAAAAGCACCTTTTTCGTAACCAAATAATTCTGCTTCCATAAGTTCTGCCGGTATGGCTGCACAGTTAATAGCAACAAAATGCTTATTTTCGCGCAAGCTTGCATTGTGGATTGCCCTTGCGATTAATTCTTTCCCGGTTCCGCTTTCTCCTGTGATCAGAATATTGCTTGATGTTTTAGCAACTTTTTCCACCAGATCAAGGACAGCAGCCATATTTTTTGAGTTGCTGATGATTTTGGTCTTCCAGAATTCTGAAGCAGCCTTGGATTGGTGAAAACTGACTTCCTTTACAAGATTGCGTTGCAGCAGTACTTTTTCCAGCCGGTTTAATATGATTTCATGATCAAATGGTTTGGTGATATAATCATATGCACCATACTTAATGGAATCCGTGGCCTCCTGGGCACGATCCACGGCAGAGATCATAATAATATCCAGATTTTTGTCATGGGCTTTGATTCGTCTCAGGGTCTCAATCCCATCCATTTCGGGCATTACAATGTCTAAAAAGATAAGGTCAAATATTTGGTTTTTTATCGCTTTTATTGCTTTGTATCCGCTGTCAACACAGACAACATCATAATCGTCCTCAAGAATCACCTTTAAGGCGTCCCTGATGGCTTCGTCATCATCGACAACCAGGATTCGTGCCTGCATCGAAACCATGTTGTTTTCAGTCAAAAATGTAATATCCTTTCTGTTTATCCAGTTATACTTCGAGGACTGCTTTTACATTATTCGAATACTACAAATTTTGATTTATTACCATAGTTTCAAAGGAATTTTTTAGAAGGGACACATGTAAATATCCTAAACAATCATTCTGGCAAGATCTTTAGCCTTTTCAAAACTGGGTTCTATGATTGATTGCATTTTTTCCTCAGGGATATTGTAAGTATCTTCTGCCCTGGCAATCATTTCATCTAAACCGTTATTTGAATCATCTTCCCTTAATAGTGAAACTAATCTGACAGGGCCTAATGTATCGTGCTCATTGTCAAGTTTTGCATTGTGATGATTTCTGATTGCAAAGGCAATATTCTCCGGAAGTCCCCATTCACTGCAGATCCATGTGGCAACTTCAGCATGATTCCATTCAAAGGCCTCCTGTTCCAATTGCGCAAGATCACCACCTTCAAGGTGCCATTTTTTAAAAACTGGCTCATAGTCCTCGCTTCTTTGACAAGCTAAAAACGGTAAAGCCATATCCTGAAGAAAAGCTGCTGTAAAACACTCAGACTCTTTTGCCGGGCAGAGGATTTGCGCAAGCTCATTGGCAAGCATTGCACGCCTGGCAGATGTCAACCAGAATTTTGCGGGGTCATGCCACTGACATGTCTTTTTTGGGATACCCTGAGCAACGCCAACTCCCAAAACCATGGATTCCAATTGGGATAAGCCCACGAGGGCAATAGCCTGGGTTAAATTTTCGATCCTGTTTTTTGGTGAAAAAGCAACAGAATTGGCAATGCTTAAAAGGCGCACGGAAAGACCGGGATCAAGGGATAAAGATTGTGCAATATCTGAAGCAGAAGAATACGGGCTTCTGATTTTTTGGAGTATCTGCATTACAACTGCAGGAAATGAGGGGAGTTCATATCCCTTTAATATTTTTTTTAATTTTGCTTTTGGATTTATCTTATTTTTAAAGAATGAGAACATATATCACCTAATTTGAATTATTCTGCCCGTCGGGCCATTTTATTGCCAAGAATACTTAAAAGTCCACCTAATCCCATATATCCTGTGATTGCCTGTAATGTTACAAAAATTTGTGCAGTTAAAGATGAGGGAACGGCATCTCCGTAGCCCAGCGTAGTAAGTGTAACAAAGCTGAAATATACAGGTGAAAACGGAGTCACATACCTTCCATAATCAATATCTACCTGTGTATAGATAGCTGCAAAAGCCAAAGTAGCACAAAGTAGCCATACAAACCATCGGGAAAGGCTTCTCCCACAATCAGAAGATGCCCACCAAAGTAAATATATGGCCTTGTGGAAACGGGAACTGGTTTTGAATTCATACAGGTAATTCTCATCAGAAATATACCGCCTGATAAGAAAAGCACCTCTTAAGTCTAATCCCCTGATGTCTGCACCAATCCATAGAGCTTTTTTAAAATTTTTTATTCCCAGTAGCCGGCAACCCTGCATATCAGCCAGTTCAAAATTTGTTCCTTTGACATTGCTTTGTTTTAAATCGCTTTCCAAAAGTTTTGCCCGTGTAAAGATAGCACCTGACAAGTCTGCTTCTGAAAGTCGCGCTTTTTTTAGGTTAGAAGCTCTTAGGTCTGCATAAATTAATTTAGATTTACTTAACGTAGCATCAGTTAAATCTGCATTGATTATACTTGCATAACTAAGATCTGCTCCACCAAATCCGCACCTTTTCGCACTGCATTCATTCAAGCTTACATGGCTTAAATCAGATCCGATAAACTCACATTCATCCAGAATTACTTGTTTAAGACTTGCCCTGTGAAATTTTGAATAGCTTAAAAGCGTCCCTGTCAGGTCGGACTGGTTAAGGTTGGCATAAGAGAAATCGTATCCAGACAGATCAAGATCTGAAAGGTCCTCATGAAGCAATGCAATTCCTCTTAAATCAAGGCGTAAAGGGCGCTTGGAGTAGTTTTTTCCACATTCGGTTTTAAGCAGTTGAATCATCTTATGTAGAGCAGTTTCTCCTCCATCAGGGTCTTTTTCATTCCATCTGGATTCCAGAGATATAACTTCCTCTTCGGTTAGGATATTCTTTTCTTTCAGCATATTACTCCATAGTTACATTTTTTATGTAAATTGGCCTGTATGTACGAACCTATGATTGCAATGAAATATAGTATACCATAATTTAAACCTAAAGAGTATTCTTTACCTGTTTAACAGGGAGTTTTATCGTGAAGATGGTCCCTTTACCAAGAGTTGATTTAACAGCCATAACACCATTATGATTTTCTGAAATGATAAAATATGAGATTGACAACCCCAATCCTGTGCCAGTCCCCACATCTTTGGTTGTGAAAAAGGGTTCAAAAATCCGTTTCTTAGTTTTATGATTAATACCCGGACCATTATCCTCTATTTCAAAAATCGCTTGTTCATCTTTGTGGAAATATCGAATTGTAAATCGAGGAGATAACGTGCCTGCATCTGCCATAGCTGCAGCACCATTTTTTAAAATATTTAAGAATACCTGTTGAATTTCATTCTTCTCACATGGGACTGGTGGGATATTTTTCTGGTATTCTTTTCTGATTTCAATGGAGCGAAAATCGTATTTCTTTTTCATGCTGTAATCATTGCTGACCAGTTCAATCGAGGCATCCATGACCTCATGGAGATAGTGTCTGGACTTGCGATGATCACTTTTCCGGCTGAAGGAGAGCATATTTCTGACTATCTGGGCGGCTTGCTGACCTGAAGATTCTACAAGTTCCATCATGGAGAAAATCTTTCTTTTTTCCATGTAGGACTTTAATTTTGAAAGGTCAATGTCACATTCCCGGGCAGCCTTTATATTCGCAGGTAAGTCTTTGCTCAGACGGTTTTGTATGACCTGGATATTTTGGAGAACCCCTGCAAGGGGATTGTTAATCTCATGGGCCATGCCAGCTGCAAGACCGCCCAGAGATACCATCTTTTCGGACTGTACCATCATTTCTTCTATTTTTACTCTTTCACTAATATCATCCACTCTGATTACAGCCCCTAGGATACTATCTGATTGTATAGGATAAATAGTGATATCTGCCAGAATTGTCTTACCACTTATAGTTAAAGTTATTTTTGTTTCCTTTTTAACTTTCTGCCTTTCTATGGTCTGCTTTACATTGGATAGATGCCCTGAAAGCTGTGGGAAAATTTTTTTGAGAAAACTTCCTTCAGCCTTATCAGCAGCAATACCAGTCAATTGATGTGCTTCTACATTCCATTGTGTGATAATGCCTTCTGAATTCACGCCGATTATCATGGAAGGCATTGAGTTGATAATACTCCTGATAAAATTTTGGGTATTTCTAAGTTCGCGTTCAGTTTTTTTGATCTCAGTAATGTTTGTAAAATTTACCACTGTATTGGTTGAGCTTCCATCTTTTGCACGGTACATTGCAGAATTAATGCTGACGTCAAGTATATCCCCGGCTTTTGTATATCGACGGGTAATAAAATTATAATTGCCTTCCGGATGGGTTTTTGTTCTTTGTAATGCTTTTGTTGTTTCCTCCCAGTTTTCCTTTGGAACAAAATCAATTTTTTTTCCCAAAAGTTCACCAATGTGCCATCCAAATACTCTGGAAAAGGCAGGATTAATATAGGTTACTTCACCTGTTTCATTATAATACACAATCGGATTGGGGGATGCTTCAAGCATTATGCTATGGATTCTTCCACTTTCTTTAACAGCATTCTCAGCCTTTTTCCTGTCTGTAATATCTCGAAGAATAATAAGCCAGCCAGTTTGTTTTTCTTTTTTGTTTAACAAAGGAGAAAGCCTAAGGTTCCATTGTTGCAGCAGTGTTTCAACAGTGAATGATGTCTCAACCTCAACCGGAGAACGCTCTTTGTATTTTGTAACCTTCTCATGAAGAGCCGGGGAAAGATTTATCAGCATATTATGAGCCGGTGTAAAAGTATTTATTTTAAATATGATTTGAGCAGCCTGGTTCATGTCCAGAACCCGATTATTCATATCCAATGCAATGACCGGATCATCCATACTGTCCAAAACAGCTTCACGAGCTAAAGGGATTAAATTTAACATTTGATATCGCAGCAATCCCCATGCAAAAACTATTCCGCTGATCGTAAAAGAAACTGGTGTCAGGTCAAGAAACTTAAGTTCTTCAAAACCGAACAGATACAGGATGTTGGAAAGCCACGGAAGCATGATTCCAACCAATATGGTGACCAATTGTTTTCTAAAGATTCCCCGGGCTGATATCAGGGAATGTATCAAAATAATGGTTGCCAAAAATAATAGTATATAGGAAGAGATCGTATGTACCCAGAATCCAGGTTCCCTTATATAAGCTATTACAGGTGCTTTACCAGCAAGTTCCAGCCATGCCAGGCTCCACATGAAATTATGATAGCCATTTGTCAATACCAAAATAAGTGTGATAACAGGAACAATGCTTAACAGAGCATATCCAGTTTTATTCAACTGCCAGCTTTCCCGTGCAATGGTTAGAGTAAAACTGAAAATAAGCATTCCAACCCAGACAACTCCAGAATATTCAACCTTGACCCACCAAAGTTTTATTATCAGGTTTGGGCTGATAAGCTCCATTCCATAGGCCAGAGACCATATAGCAACAGCAACCATTAAAAGCATTAGTAATCTTGCGCTTTTATTTTTCCAATATGGTGATAGATATACTGCAATAGATACAGATATCAATCCTGCAATAAAAGAAAAAAATCCATATATGATGGACCAGTTTAATGATTCCAATAGTAACTCCAAATGAAAAATTATAGTTTTTCATTATACCAAATATATTGAAATTTTTCAGTACTATTTTATTTCATAGCTTGCAATGCATATGCTAAGTAGTTTTTGCGTTTTAAAAAGATTGATATATAATTTTGAAAATTTAGCCTTTTCATCAATATTAAAGGTTTGAACAATCACCGGCCATGTTTCAGGTTCAGCATAAAAGATAGAACTCATGGGTTTTGATGAGCCTTTCCTGGTACTGGTCAGGTTCCACTTAAGGGCATATGTCGGATTAACCCGATCTAGAAAAAAGATGAAAACAACGAATTTTTCTCCGGGCTTAGCTAAACTCTTAAACTCTTTCATGGAAAGAGCGTGCTTTTTGACTTTATCTATACTTTTGAAGCCTTTATTAAATTTATTCTGATTTGCATTAAAAGCTTTAGAGGGAACAATGTGAACAGAAAGGCGGGGTCTAATAGGATAAATTACTTGGGTTGTCAATTTCTGAACCTCAATCATTGATAGTTCCTGAACTAAAGATTTTATCGTGTTCTTTCCTGCGATTCCGTCAGGAGTGAGTCCTTTTGCGCGCTGATACTCTATAGTCTTTTTTCTCAGATATTTTTTCAGTTCTTTATTTTTTATTTGTTTTGAAAATTTTGAGCCATGAAAGAGAGATTTTTTAATTACATCGACCTCTTTTTTATCAGGTTTTGTGGGTTTAAAGATAATCCGGTTTGCACTCAAATCTATTCTGCCAAAATCGTCAACAGATTCACATACCATGCCAAGAGTGGAAAGTCCTTCCTGATTTTTGGTCTCCTCTACAATTACAATATTGCGCTGGTTGAATTTAAAATAGTCGGTCTTGTTTTCAAGGTTTATTTTGGTTTGCGGGTTAATTCTAACCAGGGGAAAAGTTTTTAATAAGCCTAACTTGGGAGCGTCTATTGTTGCAAGTGCAAGTTTGGCAGCCGGATCCATTGTTGCAGGGTCAGCAAAGTGAAGTTTTGTTGGTTCAACCGATGATTGTTTTTTGTTTGTAGAACTTGTTGAAAGAGTACGACATGCACAAAGCATAACAACAAGCAGTAACAATAAAAAATATATTCCTTTGTTTCTCATATTGGCTCCGTAAATAAATTTAATAGTTCATTTAAAAGTGCCTCGATTTTTTTTTGAATTAATACCTATTTGCCCTATCGATTAAATTAGTCTTTGTCCTGTATTACGAGTAAAATAAGAATAATACCCAGCGCTCCTAAACGCTCAAGACTTTCAACGGAGCCATCGGAAAGAAGTATTCGTAGCTTTATTTGTGATGCAATAAATGCAATATCTTCATCCCTGTTGGTTTTATTACTGCTATGTTGATTCATAAAATTAATAGCATTATGGAAGTGTTTATTAACTCTGCTTGCTTTTGCGGTTCCCCGCAATGGTCCTGTTCTTACGTTATGACTGCATTGGACTGCATTTGGAGGAGTATAAAATGATACAGTTGGAGCCGCACTAATTGCACCGATTGTGTCATCACCCCCATCTCCCCCACCTCCACTGCCAGCAAAAGCATTCGGTGATACCATGCTTAAGATTAAAATTATAGTAAATACATAAATGGTTTTCACAGCGCACCTCCATTTTTTAAATTTACAATTTTTTTTAAATTTGCTACCAATTTATAAATCTGTAAAATAAAAGAATAAAATAGTCAATAGCTATCAACAGAAAAAATGCATATAGAAACCCGACTTATTTTTTTTTCAGGGAAAGAGAAATTCTTTTTCTTTTGATATCCACTTCCAAAATAGTTACATGTACAGTCTGTCTCACTTTGACAATTTTGTTAGGATCTTTAACAAATCGATTTGCCATCTGACTGATGTGAACAAGTCCGTCCTGGTGGACACCGATGTCGATAAAAGCCCCAAAGGCTGTAACATTTGTCACAAGGCCAGGTACTTTCATCCCAGGAATAAGGTCTTTGATATCATGAATGGTATCGTCAAAAGAGAAGCTCTCAAATTTATTTCTAGGATCACGTCCGGGATTTGTGAGTTCTTTTACAATATCAGTCAATGTTGGCAGGCCAATGGTGTCTGTAACATAATTAGCCAGGTTTATTTTTTCAATCTCGGCAGTATTCATCATAAGGTCTTCAATAGCCAGGTTTGCATCTTTTGCAATTTTTCTAACCACACCATAGGATTCAGGATGGATGCCGCTTCTGTCCAAAGGATACTTTGCATTATTAATCCTTAAAAATCCTGCTGCCTGTTCATAGGCCTTTGGTCCAAGCCGTGATACCTTTAAAAATTCTTTTTTTGATTTAAACGGGCCGTTCTCATTACGGAATTGAATCATATTGGTGGCAATTGTATCATTAAGACCAGACACCTGGGAAAGCAATTTCTGGCTTGCAGTATTAGCCTCGATTCCTACTTTATTCACACAGGACATCACAACATCGGTTAAAGATTTTTTCAAAAGTTTTTGATCCACATCGTGTTGATACTGGCCAACGCCAATGGATTTGGGGTCAAGTTTGACAAGTTCGGCTAACGGATCCATGAGTCTTCTGCCAATTGAGACAGATCCCCGGACAGTGATATCATGATCCGGGAATTCTTCTCTTGCAAGTTTTGATGCTGAATAAATGGATGCTCCACTCTCATCAACCATAACAACATGGATTGACTTTTCAAGGCCTATCTTTTCTACAAAGGCCTGGGTTTCACGTCCGGCAGTACCGTTACCAATGGCAATGGCTTCAATATTATGAGTTTTTACAAGGGCTAATATTATTTTTTTTGCTTTTTGATTATTACTCATATGGGGCATAATTAGATCATGATGTAAAAGCTGTCCCTGGGCATCAAGGCAGACTATTTTACATCCGGTTCTAAATCCTGGATCAATGGCAAGTATTCGTTTTTGACCAAGGGGAGCAGATAAAAGCAGCTCTTTTAAATTGTCTGCAAAAATATTGACAGCAGTTTCATCGGCCCTTGTTTTTAATTCACTTATGCATTCTTTTTCAATTGATTTGGATAAAAGTCGTTTATAGCTGTCTTCTATGGCAGATTTGACATGAAATGCTGACTTTGACTGATTTTGTAAATATCTCTTTTCAATAAGCTTTAATGCTTTTTCCTGATCCGGCAGAACATGTACGGAAAGAAAAGTCTCCTTTTGCCCCCTGAGCATGGCAAGTATCCTATGAGAAGGCGCTTTAAAGGCAGTTTCAGACCATTCATAATAATCCTTAAACTTTATACCTGTCTCTTTTTTGTTTTTTTTTATTTTGGAGTTAATCCGGGCTGTGGTGATAAATAATTTTCTGATAATAGATCTTATGAAAACATCTTCATTAATAATTTCAGCAACAATATCCTTAGCACCCAACATGGCATCTTCAACTGACAGGACATTTTTTTCAGGAGAAACGTATTTTTGCGCTTCGACATCAGGATCATGGTTTAATTGTTCCAAAAGTAACATAGCCAAAGGTTCCAGGCCCTTTTCTCTTGCAATTTGTGCTTTAGTTTGTTTTTTAGGTCGGAATTTTTCATAGACGTCTTCAAGTTCAGCCATTGATGGAGCATTTTGAACAGCTATTGATAATTCTTTTGTTAACAGCTCACGTTCTTTTAAGGACTTGAGAATTGTTTCTTTTCTATCATTGAGTGCATTTAATTGTTCTATTCGATCCCGAATATCAGCAATAGCGACTTCATCCATGGAGCCTGTTATTTCTTTTCTATAACGCGCAATAAAAGGGATAGTGGCTCCCTGATCCAGTAATTGGGCGACTGCAGAAACCCGGGAGCCGGGTAATGACATTTCAGTGCTGATAGTTTCTATAATTTTCATGGCACACTATTAACCAAGGTTTAAGGTAAAGTCAAATAAAAAATTCTGTAAATAAACATATTTTATATTAATTTGGCTCTACAGAAAAGCCAGAATGTTACAAGAGTGCAAAAACCGTAATATTTAGATGAAATTTTCGTAACAATGACAATATTCAAATGTATTAAAAACCCAATTACATTTAAAATTCAGTAAGTTAGAATAGTGGCACATGGTTTGCACTTAAAAGTGCTGACCGTAAAAATAAAAGAATGCTGATTGACCTTTACGGTTTGTTTTTTTGCAACAAAATGGAAAATTTGTTTATTCAGATTTGTTGTGAAATGTTATGGAGTCAAACATGATTTTAATAAAAAGGAGTGTGTACCATGAAAATAAAAATTATTTTAGTTGCATTGATGACCATTGGGATTATTGGGCTGATTGGAACAGCAAGTACAGTAGTTGCCAATGACAGGAACACAAAGAAGAGTGTGATCACAGAAACAAGCACTGAAATAGCTGCCCAGGCAACTGCTGTATTTGAAGGAATTGTAAAAAAAACAAAATCAGGAATAGTGCTGGTTTGCGAGAAGGAAACCTATGCTCTTAAAGGTGAAGGTCTTGAAGAATTTATTGGAAGGAATGTTGCGATAACCGGCACCCTTGTAAAGGGTGATACAATCAATACGATTATTGTAGTCGAGGCAGAGTCTGCCAAATTATAAATAGAGCAATCGACTCCATACCTGTTTAAAAGGGGTGAAGGATTCCGTAAACCGGATTTCTTCACCTCTTTCTTTTTACAGAATTATTTTGTTTATAATCCGATGGTTCAATATGGTATTTCTTTATTTTATAATGTATTGCCCTTTTGCTGATATCCAATAGATCGGCTGCTGTTTTTTGGACACCCTTGGATTTTTTTAATGCCCTTATGATGGTGTTTTTTTCACTGGCTTCAATGGAAAAACCTGTGTCATTTTCAGAGACCATGGTCGCTGTCTGACGAATATTTTCAAGCTGAAGATCCCATGGTTGTAGTTTATTATTCTTGCAGAGAATGATCCCTGCTTCAAGGGCATTTTTCATCTCCCGGATATTGCCAGGCCAGGAATGCTCTTTAAGGGCTTTGAGGGTGGCATTGGTTATCTGAATTTCACCAAGATCATTGGCTTTGATATACTTATTTACAAAAAATGTTGAAAGCGCATGAATATCTTCTTTTCTATCTTTAAGGGGCGGGATGGTAACCGTGATGACTTTTAATCTGTAATAAAGATCCTGGCGAAATAATCCTGTTTCAATATCCGCAACAATATCTGCATTGGTTGCCGACAGGACCCTGCAATTAACATTTTTTTCTTTAATGGAACCCACCTGACGGATTTTTCTACCCTCTAAAAATCTTAAAAGCCTGGATTGCATATCAGGGGAGACATTACCGATTTCGTCCAGAAACAGAGTGCCCTTATCTGCAGCTTCAATAAGTCCTTTTTTATCCTTTACTGCATGGGTAAACGCACCTTTAACATGGCCAAACAACTCACTTTCCAAAATACCGGCAGGCGTGGAACCGCAATCCACCACAATATAGGGGTGTTTTTTTCTCAGGCTGTTTTTATGAATAAACTTTGCAATACATTCCTTGCCCACGCCGCTTTCACCCAAAATAAGCACATCTGCATTACTTGCCGCCACCTTTCTAACCATGGGGTAAAGAGCTTTCATGGCGCGACTTTCTCCCCAGTAAAAGTCATCTTCAATCAAAGTGGGATACGGTTTTTCAAAGTTGATCCGAATTGCTTCCAGAGTTTCATTAATCGTATTGACCAGCATTCGACCGTCAAAGGGTTTGGAAATATAGTCAATTGCTCCCTGCTTAATGGCATCAACTGCGTCGGGTATGGTCCCATATGCGGTCAAAAATATTACCGGAAGGTCTGGCAGGGTTTCCTGTATTTCTGAAAAAAGATCCATGCCGCTTTTTACGGGCATTTTTATGTCTGTAATCAACAAATCAATGGATTCATTTTTAAGTATGTGTGCGGCGCCGATCGCATCACAGGTCTTGAACACCTTAAAATTTGATGCAGTGAGTCTTGCATCAAGGACTTCAAGGATATTTGGGTCATCATCAACAATTAGTATCCGGGGCGGTATATTCATTGGGCTTTCCTCTTTTCCTGCAGCTCCTGATCAATATTTTCAAGTTCGGAAATCTGATGTTGAAGAGTCTTGATGAGCTGCTGCATTTCTACTGATTCCTGATTCTGCTTTTTAACCTTTGTGTTGAGGCCTCCAATTTGTCCCAATAGCTTCTGCTTTTCTTGTTCCTTTATATAAACCATGTGACTGACAGCTAAAATTAATAATTCAGGATTTTCAAAATGCATTTTTTCTTCTTTTGATGAAGTCCACTGATTGAGGAGGGCCACTGCATTAATAAACTCATCATCATTTTGTGCGGTCATCATTTTTGTGCATGCAAGACCGTATATTCCTGAATTTTTTATTTTTTGGTTTTTATTCTGATCAAGAATCACCTTTTTGAACCTTTCTGCTGCCAGGGCATAATTTACCTGTAGAAATGTTTGTTCAGCCGCTTTTAGGGCACTCTCCCCTTGAGTTGCCGGCCGTACTGCAAGCTGTATGCACCCGCTGAGTATCAGGAAAAGGCTTATCAATAAAATAGACTGACACAATAAAATATGCTTACTTATCTTAGTTTTATTATTTTCACACCTATATTGAACGATCATTGGAATTTATCCTTTAGACGGCTTCTTTTTTTCCACAGGTAGTGTAAAAAAGAAGGAACATCCTTTATCATCATTATTTTTTACAAAAATTGTTCCGCCATGTGCATGTATAATCCTCTTAGATATATTCAGTCCAAGTCCCACACCATCCATATGATTTCTGACTTCTTTGGCTCTGTAATACTTTTTAAAAATCAGAAAATGCTTTTCTTCGGGAATCCCCGGCCCCTTGTCAGATATTTTAAAACAGATGCCATCATAATTTGTATTTTTGAGTATGGTTATATCCACGGTATTATTTTTATATGAAAACTTTATGGCATTGCCAATAATATTCAATAACACCTGCATAACTTCCTTTCTTTCTCCCATCACCATGGGTGCACTTTTTAATTCATGCAAACTGATGCTCACATTACTCACTTTTGCTGTGGATGCAAGGCGCAACGATGCTTCCTTGATGAGCTGATTTGGATCCAAGGGTTTTGGCTGAGTCATTGTTACATTAGATTCCAGCATGGATGTGTCAAGAAGGTGATTTAAAAGGCTGCTGATTCTGGTTATTTCAGAGCTTGCTATTCTCAAGAACTTTCTTTGTTTTTTATTTACCGGACCCAGAACTTCTTCAATAACCAGATTCACAGATTCCCGTATGGATGAGAGAGGGGTTCGGATCTCATGGCTCAAGCTTGCAATAAAATCCGACCGGATATCTTCATCCTCTTTGAGCTGCTGACTCATATTATTGAAAGCTGCGGCAAGCTCACTGAATTCATCATTGGAACTAATTTGAATAACATGATTGTAATTATCATGGGAAATACCTTGCAGCCCTGCTTTTAGTTTGTTCAGCGGTTTTAGTATTGATTTGGAGATGACGATCACTCCTAAGATGCTTGCCAGGATGGAAATACCAAACCCGATCAGACCATTTTTCACAATATGCCGGCTTCGGTCATTTATTTCGATCAGAGCCTGTTCTATCTGGTTTTCATTTGTTTCTCTGGCAATGGCAATGGCACCCAACCATTCATCCAGCAATATGTCGTCACCCCAATGCGTTTGCATGCTAATAAAATTATCCAGGGGTCGAAAAGTGGTATATACTTGATATTTTTTTTGAATTTGTTTCCATTTGCCAGTAAGGTGTTTTTCTTTTAAATCAAGGTTTAAAATTTGATCAAGCTTTTTGATATAATCTTTTCTGGCAGTTTCAAAATAATTGAAATACACTTTTTTTTTAAGCAGCCTGAATTTTTTATCATTTGCATCCATGCTCATCAGGCTGTCTTGCAACTTTTTAGACAATGATGTGATTTGGTTATTTACACTGACAATCCGGTCCGAGGTTTTTGACATGGCTTGAACATTGATAAACGATTCAAAGACTGTTCCATAAAAAATCAAAAGAAAAAAGAAAAATAGTATGAACAGTTTTTTTGCTATTCCAAGTTTCAAGAGCATGGCTCAAACCAAATATCTAATTACGCGGATATGCATTTAATAAAGCCTCTTTAAAGCAAATGTGTTTAATCACAATTGCTATAATGGCTCTGATTTTTATCATTTAATAGATAGCAAGTCAAACCCTGGTCGGGGCGAGAGGATTTGAACCTCCGGCCCCAGCGTCCCGAACGCTGTGCGCTACCAGACTGCGCTACGCCCCGACAGTGCGGTCCCAGAATTTTCTTGAGGAACTGGATGGTACTTAGTACCACGGACAGTTTGTTTCATTTGTATATCAAGCTCCTCAATTGCATTTATAGTTTGCGCCTTAATTTCTGTTGTTATATGCTCATATTGTTTTATTGTCAAATTAACATCTCTATGCCCGGTAATTTCTGATACTGCCTTGAGATCTCCGTTTAAAATCATTTGTGCGATTGCTGCATGCCTGAAATCATACAGGTGGATCCTTCTTATTATTTTGCCTTTTTTTTGCAGATTTAATAAGCAGGGTTAAATTTGTCCAGTCAACTTCATTCCAGGTTATATTGAAAAGTTCAGCAACTCCGGGTCTTAACCCTGTATAACAGTTTATTAATCATGCTCTTTGTAAGTGATCAGGAGCATTTTTTAATATGGTTTTAATCTCTTTCTTGCTGGGCGGCCTGATAATAGAATCCTCCCTTTTTGATTTTTGATATACTATAGAAGATTTTATAGCACTTGGATTTCTGGAATATCTGCAACCATGACCTTCTCGAAATGGGCTGATTTATATTCCTAAATTAACATATGTCGAGTATTTAGATTTTGACAATTAATGTTCTATATTTCAGCATTTAACCACTATTGAAGCTAATATTTTAAGATTGAGCCGGCGTATATTTAAACTGCAAATAATTTTTATAATGTTCTTGACAAAAAGTAAGTTCTTATCCTAAATAACAGGGAAGATAATCAAGGATGAAATTATGACACAGACTTTATTAATCATAAATTCCATTATCATGTTTTTGTTCTGGCTGGCTGGCATAATTGTGGTGACTCCTGCTTACAATCAATTTGTTCAATATGGGGGAAGCGGCAGGATCCTGCCAGGTTTGACTCAATTTATTGTCAATTTCAGGGTGTTTTTTGTATGTGTTCCCATAATATGGCTTTTTGTCTCTTTTTGGATCTATCAAATTTTGAAAAACAAACAAGCAGACGATCAATTAAAGATATTATTGCTCTTTAGTTTGTTGAGTATTGCAGTTGGTTTTTCAATGCTGATAATTTTTGGGATTGCAGCAATACTTCCTTATCTTTTAATCGGGGTTGCCGGTTGAGGGAAAATACTATAGGGCATACATAAATTGAAAAGAAAATTTCAGGATAATAAAGGTGAGATAAGTCTGTTTTGTGATTTAACATTTTCAACGGTAAAAGCTCTTATCAATGCTGATGATAAAAGTGTAATTGTAATGTGGTTAAAGGATAAAGATTCCAGCCGCTGGTTTCGCCTGTTTTGTGATGGTATCTATTGCGGAATTGATCAATATTCAAGTGACAGATCTTTTGATGATATGGATGATGATATTCTTATGGTCGATCATTCTGCCTGGTTTCAACATAAAAAAATTATTAAAGCTTTTGTGAACTCTGACAATAATGATTCTCCCTGTATAAAGGTTTTTTTAAAATTTGATCAATCGCAGTGCCAGCTTATCTATCAGTGCCAATCAGACCAATGTGATCTTGTATTTGTTGATCAATAGTTACAACAAAAGGCAAACATATAATAAAAAGCACTTAGGTGAAGGAGAAATTATATGAGGTATTTTTATTTATGTATTTTTTTGATTTTACTGATTCCTAATATCGTTTGTGGTACAGTACAGGAACCAGACACACTTTTATATAAATCCAAATCCTATGACCTGTACACCACTCCTTTGGGAGCATACTTTCATAAACAAGGACATGGTCCTGCTTTTGATGTTGAATGATCTAACAATTGGCGTGGTTATGTTGCCACCTGGTCTATTTATAAGGGGCATCTATATCTGATCAGTATCTATGCCTCTGTCGATAAGAGAAAATTTACTCTCACTGACCTGTTCCCGGGTGCTAAAAAATCCGTGAAAGCCGCCTGGTATTCCGGTACTTTAATTATTCCACAAGGTAAAATTATAGGCTCCAGATATCGAGGGTTTCCGTCCATATATGAAAAAGAACTGCAGATAGAAATTGAAAATGGCAAAGTAATAGACGAGAGAATCATAAAGAATTTTTCGGCAATGGTACCATTTAGAGATAAGGAAAGCAGTGGACTTACAATGGAAATCCAGGATGATGGAAAATTAATTATAGCTGGAAAAATCAAACTGGGAGCTGATCAAAAGGCTTTTGTTGCAAGGCTGAACCCTGATGGAACCATGGACAAAAAATTTTCAAAAAATGGAATGCTGACAATGTCATTTCCAAAAGGGTCAACCTTTTTTGATACTGCCCTTCAGGAGGATGGTCATATCCTTGCAGTTGGAACCCACAGCAAGGGGAAATACCAGCATACGCTTATTATTATCCGGGCAGACTCCAAAGGCAAATTAGATACTTCTTTTGGTAAAAATGGGATTGTTCAATATCAAAGCGA